>JBDKUY010000014.1:0-39498 GCA_039679445.1 Methanofastidiosum sp.
GAAGGCAATTTCGCTAGAACTAAGGCCACGCTCTTTCATTTTGATTATCCAAACGATCTTTTTGTCGTTAAGCTTTGCCATGCCCCAATAACATTTCCTCACGGGAAATGATTTTGGGATAAGACAAAAAAACAAAGAGCATATAAAATAATTAACTAAATATCTCCATTATAGGCTGGTCGAATGAAAACTGAAGGAGTCATTGTTTTATCTGTTTCTTCCGCATTGTATGGATTTTCAATAATTCTTGTTAAAATAGCCTTAAATCAAGGATATTCTTCTTACAGCTTGATGTCATCTAGGTCTCTCATCTCTATTCCATTTATGATTCTTGCAATGCTATTCTTAAAGAAAAGAGTAGAATACACAAAACCTTTGCCGTTAAAGGATCTTTCAATCATTGGGATAATCGGAAGCGGTACGGCTATGATGACATTATACATAGGTCAAGCATACACGCTAGCAATCAATGCCGGATTTGTATTTCGATTTGTTTTCATATTCACGGCTCTTTTCTCCCACTTCTTGCTTAAAGATAAGATCCAAAAAGGCCAATATGCATCTATGGGGATAATGTTTATTGGTATGTATCTTATATCTACAGACGGGAAGGCATTGAATCCTCATTGGGGTGACCTATTGGTGTTATTGGCGTCAATGCAGGTTGGTTTCACAAATGTTTTAGCAAAGATCACTATGAAAAAAGTAAACTCATATATGATTTCTGCAATAAGAATTTTCATTGGATCAATTTTCATTGTTGTAGTTGTTTCTATTCTGTTTGGCCTGGATACGCTCGGACCCTTGTATTCAATCCCCTACACAATACTTGCGTTAGCATTGTTAGAAATTGTATTCATTTTTTTATATTACAGGGGAATAGAAATTGAAGGCCCTTTGACTGCAACATTATTCTTTTTAATGGGGGCACTTGTATCGGCTCTCCTTTCATATGTGATATTAGGCGAAAAACTTTCAGGTATAGGCTGGGTTGGGGGTTTGCTAATAATGACAGGGGCTTATATATTAATAAAAAAATCAAAATGATTGTAGTGCCTTTTCCATTCTAAGTAAAGCTTCTTCAATCTTTTTGTAATCAGTTGCAAATGAGCATCTGACAAAACCTTCTCCTCTGTCCCCGAATGCATCTCCTGGAACAACTACAACTTTTGCATTGTCAAGCATGAAATCAGAAAACTCTCTCGAAGTCATACCTGTCTCAGTTATGTTGGCAAAACAATAGAATGTTCCTTTAGGATTTATACATGAAACTCCTGGAAGTTTGTTCAGTCCATTTACAATGAGATTTCTTCTTCGCTCATACTCTTTAGCCATGTCAGCCACACATTGCTGCGATGATGTCAAAGCAGTGTATGTTCCTTCAAGTGCAGGGGTGTTCAAACATGAAACTGCATACTGGTGTATTCTTAGCATCGGGGTAAGCATCTCCTTTTCAGCGACTGCAAATCCAACTCTCCATCCAGTCATCGCATAGTTCTTTGAAAAAGAGTTTGTGATTATTGTTTTATCATAGTAGTTTAAAAAACAGTCTGGCTTGTATCCATCAAAAACAATCTCTTCATAGGTATCATCAGATAATAAGTAGAGGTTATTGTCTTCACAGATGTCAGCTATCATCTTATAATCTGTTTTTTCAAGAACGCCACCAGTTGGATTCGATGGATAATTCAAGACAAGCATCTTTGTCTTTTGATTTAACCTTTCAAGGATGTCATCCTGAGATGGTCTAAAGCTATTCTCCTCATATAAGGGAACTCTTACAGGTATTGATTCTGACATATAAGCATCATTCTCATAGCAAAGGAATGTTGGATCAGGTATCAAAACTTCGTCCCCCTTATTAAGAAGCGCCACAAAAGCAAGATACACCGCTTCATATGCTCCCGCGGTCAATAAAATATTTTGAGGGAGCGCTTCAGCAGAAAATAATCGCATGTACCTATCGGAAATTGCTTTTCTGACTTTAAACAATCCTTGATTTTCTGTATAGTGGGTAAATCCTTGATCAAGAGCCTTTTTTGCGGCTTCCTTTATATGAACTGGGGTATCAAAATCTGGCTCACCTATACCAAGGCTTATGACATTTTCAATTTTTTTAGCCCTTTCTGAGAGCTCTCTAATTTTTGAGGGGATAACAAGTTTTACTCTTTCTGCAACCATTATAACCACTATCCTAAAAGACTCTAATTAATTTTAAAGATTTCTGTTAAAGCGAAAGTATAGTCTTTACTACTCAAGGGCAATACTTAAATAAAATCATAATAAATCATGTTCATGAAAGATGTGGTAGAAAAAACTTTTGACATGGCATTTCTTATAGAAGATTTGAGGGAAATCTGGAGAAAAACAGCCCCTTTTCACAAATTAAGCGAAGAAGAAACACTACAGGTTTTGACTATTATTGGGGATATTAAAAAGAACTGTGATTTAATCTCAGATAAGGTGTCCAAATGAACATTGGAAAACTTGAATTGAGGGACAGAGAAGAATCTTTTATTAATTTAAATCCTTTGCAGACCGGCGGTAGGACTACTCCTGACGCTAGGAAGGCAATCATATCTTATATTGATGGCTATTCAGTCTGTGACTGGTGCAAAGGGGCACTACAAATTACTACTGAGCCAGATATAGCCGGATTTTTGGGCGAAGTATCAGACTTTTTAGGAATGGATTACGTACTACCCACAAATGGTTGTAGGGAAGCAAAGTATGGGGTGATGCATGCGATTTCAACAGGGGGTAGTATTCTGTGCGATGGCAACATGCACTATAGCTCCGAAGTTGCAGCAGAAAGAGCTGGATTAAAAATATATAAAGTTCCTAATGGCGGAGAGCCCGAATACAAGATTAGTCCTTCGAACTATGCAGAAGGATTTGAATCAATCAAAAAAGAAACTGGGAAATATCCAGAGCTCGCTTTATTGACCCACGTTGATGGGGAATATGGTAATGTTGTTGATGCTAAAGGTGTTGGAAAGATATGTAATGATTACTCAGTTCCTTTTTTACTTAATACTGCATACTCATCAGGTAGAATGGAAATAGATGGGAAGAAAATAGGTGCTGATTTTATTGCATGTTCTGGGCACAAATCATGGGCTGCCGGCGGAGGAAACATTGGTATACTTGCAATAAAGGAAGGCTGGCAAGATAAAGTATTCAAACCTGGAACAAACTGGAAGTCAAAACCTTTAGAAATACTTGGATGTTCTTCTAGGGGTGCATCACTTATGGCACTTATGGCATCTTTCCCACATGTTAAGGAGAGGGTGAAAAGTTGGGACGAAGAAGTCAAAAAGGCAAGATATCTTGTAAACGAGCTAGAAAAAATTGGCATAAAACAGCTTGGAGAAAAACCTAAAAATCACGATTTAATAAAACTTGACACACCTGTTTATGACAACATTGCGAAAACCCATAAGAAAAAAGGCTACTTTCTCTATTACGAATTAAAGGATAGAGGGATCATAGGGATGAAACCTGGAAGAACTAGAAAGTTTAAGGTATCCACATACGGCCTTTCTTGGGAACAGGTTAGCTATGTTGCAGAGAGCTTCCTTGAAATAGGAGGGGGCTAATTGGAAGGCTGCGTCCTTGTTAGATATGGAGAAATAGCCTTAAAATCCGATCAAACAAGAAAATGGTGGAACAAGACCCTATTAGAAAATATGGAGGATTGCCTAGGTAAAAATAATATAGATTATTCTTCAATTAGTGTTGTCTTGGGTAGATTAATTGTTTATACAGAGGATACAAGGAAAGCTTCAATTGCTTTGAAAAATGTTTTTGGTATTACATCCCTCTCGCCAGCTATAAAGCTAGAATCAGATTTTGAGAAGATTAAGGAGAAGTCTTTGGAGCTATCAAAAGATAAAGGCAAGAAGTTCAGAGTTAGCGCTAGGAGAATCACAAAAGAATTTTCTATGAATTCAAATGAGGTAAACGAAGTTCTAGGGGCTTACCTAAAAGAAAAGCTTAATCTTGAAGTAAGTCTTTTGAATTATGATTTTGAGATGGGGATAGAATTTCTTGAAGGGCACGCTTATCTTTTCACGGAAAGGATTGAAGCTTATGGAGGGTTACCGCTTGGTGTGCAGGGTGATGTATTATGTCTTGTATCGAGTGGAATTGATTCACCAGTTGCGGCATGGTTATTGATGAAAAGAGGGTGCAGGGTAGACCTTATGCATTTTAAGATTACCGAAGAAGGGTACCAAAAGTATCTAAAAATAAAGGAAAATCTTCAGAAGTTTTCATATGGGCATGAAATTAAAGATTATATAATCGAAGGTGTGCCATACCTTTCCAATACAAAGCAAAAATTATATGAAAAAGGAAAAGAAAAGTGGGTGTGCATTTTTTGCAAGAGAAGATTCCTTAAGGAAGCTGAGAGGGTATGCAACGAAAAAGGGTATCTTGCAATTATTACTGGTGAAAATCTTGGTCAAGTCGCCTCCCAAACTTTAAAAAATCTTACTCTTCTTGATTCAACTGTTAAAATACCTGTATTGAGGCCAGTTTTGACTTACGATAAAAACGAGATAGTTGAGATGGCAAGAACAATAGGTACCTACCAGATCTCAAAAGAAAAGGAACCTAAATGTCCATTCACGCCAAATTATCCGATGACTGCGGGCAGTATAGAAGAGCTTGAGAGTATTGAGAGGATGTTATGGGAATAAAAGAGTTCATTGAAATAACAAGACCGTCAAACGCACTTTTTTCCGGCGTTGCAGTCTTAATAGGTGCACTTGTGGCAGGAGGCGGATTTATAGACATTTTCAAGATTATTTTAGTATTCTTCGTTGTAATATTTGCCTGTGCAGGGGGAAATACTATAAATGACTACTTTGACTATGAGATAGACAAGATAAATGCGCCAAAAAGAGTTCTGCCAAGAGGGGCAATGGGCTTAAACACCGCTTACAGATTTTCAATTATATTGTTTGTTATTTCATGCATACTTGCATTTATGGTAAATCTTTTAGCATTTTCAATTTGTGTTGCTGCTTGCTTTTTGATGTATATATATGCAATGACCCTAAAGAGAAAACCATTCTTAGGGAACATCCTTGTTTCTTTTCTGACATCAATTACTTTTATCTATGGCGGTACTGCAGTTGGAAGTTATATAGGCGTATCAATTCTTGCCTTGATTTCATTTTTTGCTATGGTTTCAAGAGAACTTGTAAAAGATATAGAAGATTTGGAGGGTGACATAAAAAAAGGTGCAAAAACTCTCCCCTCGATAATAGGAGAATCAAAAACATTCAGCTTGGCCTTTATTTTTCTCCTGATAGCAGCTTTTCTTTTATATATTCCATTTGTTACAGGATTATATAGCTACATTTATCTTGTGATTGTAACTCCTGTTGTAATTTTTGTCTTTTACATACTTTATACAATTCTAAAGCATAATGAAAATCCAGGAAAGATACAGAGGAATATAAAGAAGGCTATGTATCTTGTTTTATTGATATTCCTTCTAAGTGCACTTATTTATAGGATTACATAAACGAGGAGAGCCAAAGATATGATTTATGTTACAGACCTGACTGAATACCTATTTTGTCCATATAAACTATACCTCAAAAAAATCAAAGGCCTCCCCCTTCCACAAACACCCGAGATGATAACTGGAACTATAATACACAAGATATACGAAGAAGTGATGTTGAGAGAAAGGATAATAATTGATCAACGAATAGATGAAAAAATGGGAATCGATGAAATCTTTAAGGTTCTCTATGCAGATTCCAAAAGGGTCATTAAAAATATAATGATAAAAAACAAGGAGAAACTAAAAGATGCTGGTGTAGATTATCTGGAACTTATTAAAGAGCTCCAGGAAGAATTGAAGGAAGACGAGCTCTTGAAATCAATCAGGATCAAAAAATACATAGGCCTTTACGGCAAGGATCAAAATCTTTACAAAAATCTTTTCATGATGAAGGATATGGAGTATTCGATTTTTTCAAATGAGTTGGGTTTAAGTGGAAAAATTGATAAGCTTGAAGAAGATCCGGAAGGAAACTTATTTCCTGTTGAGCTTAAAACTGGGCTATTTTCAAACGGTATAAGAAAACATGAAAAACTACAAGTTTCAGCATATGCCCTACTTTTAGAAAAAGAAAGAGGAATAAAAATACCTTTAGGATTTTTAGAATATTATCAGGTCAAACAGAGGATCCCTTTTCTGATAAAAGATGAAGACAAGAAGGAAGTACTAGATATACTATCAAAAGTAAAAGAAGTTCTTGAAGGAGAAAAGGAGCCCAGAAAGGATAGGAAGAGCTTCTGTAAAAGATGCGGATACAATGAATTCTGTTGGGGTAGCTAGCTATAAGTTTTTTTTATGTTTGAGAACTCTTCGTCATTAAAGCTATTGATTATTGTAATTTTTTCTGCTTTTATCGCTTTGATATATTTCACGAAAAGGTCATCCTGTCCATTTCCTTCTATGTAGAGTTTTGAAGGTATATCTACTAGAAGTCTATTGTTTACTGTAGATATGGCATGAAGTAAGTTCATTCCATCTTTATCTATTTCTACAATATAAACATATGACGAGTAACCTTTAGTAATTGCCATTGAGGTGTAAAGAATAGCAAAATCTTCACAATCTCCACCCCCAAAATCTATAGTTTCGTCAGGGTAGAAGATAATGTCTGGGAAGTTCTGTATCGTCACAGAATCCCTGAGTTTCACTTCAAGCCACTTGTCATTTTTTAAATCATATGCTTTGATATTTGTCCATTCCTGAGTGCCTTCTGAAGTACGGGTGAATGGGTCATAATAGTAGTAAAAATTATCTATTATGTAATTGTATGAATTTAAGAGATAGTTCCCGGGGGGAATTTCTTCATTTATTCGATTTATTCCTTCAGAATTTGGCGTGATAAATTTTCCTATGTCTCTCTGATCTTCAACTATATTATTTTTTATTCTTGTAGAGTATCTCTGCAAAATCAGCGATGACCTCTTTTGTGAATTAATAAATAGTTGCTGATAAATAAGTAGTTGTTCATTTTCTTCTTGGGTTGTAGAAAGAAGTTTTTCTAAGTCTTGAATCTTTTCAGTGTATTGCTCAACTTGAACGTCTGTTGCGTTTTGGGCTAATACTGGCGGTAGGGGGGGCCCACTAGAATAATATTCGGTGAAAAAAACATTATCTATTAATATGAATATAGCAATAAAAATAACTGGAATTATGAACCATTTTTTTGGAGTTTTCTTTTTTTGATTCTTTTCCACAGCCATTAAATAAACTATAATTTAATATATTTAAGAGTTATTACTAATGTCTATTTCTTGGCATATTTATTTATTAAATCGTTTAGCTCAGATATCTTAAACGGTTTTCTTATAACATCTTTTGCTCCAGCTTCAAGGGCTTTTGGTCTAAGGTAGCCATAAGCTGTAATGGCCACTATTCTGGCATCTGGGTCGATCGCCAATATTTCTTTTATTACTGCGATTCCATCCTTTTTTGGCAGTTTTAGATCCATAAGAGTTATGTCGGGTTTATGCTTTATGTACATCTCAAATGCTTCATCTCCATCTTTTGCAAGAAGAAGTTCGTAACCAAGTGATATTTTATAAAAATCCAAAAGCTCCAAATAATCCTCGGCTATTAATACCTTCACCATTTTAATACCTCACGTAATTTCATTATACATCTTTTCCATACTGTCGAGAGTTTTTTTCAGGAACAACAATTGTTCTCTCTCTCTAGGGGGTAGGCCTTCAGCTTTTAAAGAGTCTGCCGCACCCATCACTATTGTCAATGGATTTCTAAAGTAATCAATCACGTTTCTAATCCTATATGACACGTATTCAAGAATCACTGCAGCGACTAAAAAGGATATAACTGAACTCCTAATCATGTAAAAAGATCTGTCTCCCAGCATGAAATAGGAAACTCCTATTACCAATATTATCAATATTGAAATTAGATAACCGCCTATTTTGATACTGAAAATCTTTTTCATGTACTGACTATATAGGGGTGAATGTATAAAAGCATTGCTATTATTTTAGGTGAATTAGTGCCCCGAGAAGTATGCTCATTATTTAATCAAATAAGACTCATAACTACCCTAAGCATAACGTCTCCAAAAGAAACAGCTATAAAATACCCAAATGTTATGGGCACGATAAATGGGAGCCCAGGAGTTGCCCAAAGATTGTCTATGCCTTTTTCAATCAGCTCTTCTTTGTACTTCTTGACATCGAAATCTAAATCTCCAATGAAAAGCCTGATTGTTCTTTTTCCTTCTTTAAATTCCTCTAAGGGATAGAACTTGTCAGATAATTTATCTGTTTTTAGCCTATAACCAACCACCATGGCAAGTATTTTTTTGAACTTTCCTGAATCATATTCCTTTGGAGAATCCTTTCTAAATAAATTATATGCTAGAATCACAATAGGGAGAAAAAGGCTGATGATTAAGGCATTATCAAAAACTGATATGGGAAATAGTCCAAATGCGTATTCTTTTCCAGGAAGAGAGGGTAAAAGCGCCCCAAGGCCCATTAATATTTTTCCATCTCCACCTCCAAACAGCCCTAGATAGAATAATAAAAGAGCAAGTCCAAGCATTAGTAAAAATACTCCACCAGTAATCAATATAGGCCTAAATGATTGAAGTGTAAAGGAAAGATAAATTGCATGAATAAATCCTATAATTGCAAGAATAATCCAGTGCCACTCTTCAATCTCCCTCTTTTTAATGTCAAGATAAGAAGCATGAAAAAGGACAACTCCACCAATGAATATCTTAAGAATAGTAAATAAATCCATGAAAATATTTAAGACATTGAATTTAAAAGGTTTGATTATCTCTAAAATATCTCCATTAAAATTTAAATTGAATCAATAGAATTAATTAAAAAAATAAAGAATTATTTAGGGGGCATCTCTATTATGCCATGCTTCATTAGCATGTGTGTTTCATCTCTAGCTTTTTTGATAGTTTTTTCGGCAATTTCATAAAGCTCGTTTTTGTTGTATTTGACTCTTGCAATTCCCTGTTCAATCGCCTTCATACCTACGGCCACAGCCTCCCTTGGGAATACTTCCCACTCGCTCATCTTGGGAACTATGTATTCATCAGAAAGCCCTTTGTCCTCTGCTGTCTTTGCAATTTCAAATGCAGCTGCAACGCACATCTCATCAGTTATAGTTTTTGCTCGGACATCTAACGCTCCTCTAAAAATCCCCGGGAACACAATTGAATTGTTTATTTGATTTGGGAAGTCGCTTCTTCCTGTGCCAACAATTCTAACACCTGCTTCTTTTGCCTCCCATGGCCATATCTCTGGCATAGGATTTGCAGATGCAAATAGGATTGCATCAGTTGCCATTCCTACTACCTCTTCCTTCTTTATAGTGTCTGGGCCAGGCTTTGATGCAGCTATACAAATGTCAGCTCCTTTAAGCGCTTTTTTTATCCCACCGCTTCTCTGCTCTTTGTTTGCATTGACGCATAGGTCCCATTTGAAGGGATTATTTATTTTATCGGCCTCAAGATCTTTTCTGTTTGCATTTAGTATTCCTTTTGAATCAACTGCAATTATGTTCTTCTTTTTTGCGCCCGCAGCAACTAAGACTCTTGAACTTGCAATATTTGCAGCACCTGTCCCTACAAGCACGATGTTGGCTTCACTAAGCTTTTTGCCAACGACCTTTAAGGCATTAATAGCTCCTGCAACTTCTACAGTAGCTGTACCCTGTTGGTCATCATGCCATACCGGTATGTCCATTTCCTTATCCGCCCTTAATTTGTCTAAGATAAAGAAGCACTTCGGCTTTTCAAGGTCCTCAAGATTAATACCCCCAAATGTGGGCTTGAGAAGTTTGCAAACTTCAATTATTTTGTCTGGGTCCCTTGTATCAAGGCAGATTGGATACGCATCTACTCCACCGAGATACTTGAAAAGAAGGGCTTTCCCCTCCATGACTGGCATTGCGGCCTCTGGCCCGATATTACCAAGTCCCAATACTCTTGTTCCATCGGACACTACAGCAACTGCATTTCCCTTGTTTGTATGGTCAAATACGGCTTCTTTATTCTTGTGGATAGCCTTACAAGGCTCGGCAACTCCAGGGGTATACCATATCGCAAAATCAGAGAAATCTCTTATACAAACTTTTGATGCAATCTCAATCTTTCCCTTGTAAAATGGGTGTAGTTTCATTGCATCTTCTGCTGGTTTTGATGCTTTTTTAATCAGATCTTCCTTTGAGAGTTTTTCCATTAAATCACCTTATATTTTTAATATCTCCTTTGCCTTTGGTATATTTTTTTCAACTTCCTTGTCAACATCAGCATAAAGGCTATGGCCATGTGCATCAATTGCAACTGTCAGTGGGCCAAACTTCTCACCAACTAGTACCCATAAAGCTTCGGGCATCCCAAGCTCATACCATTCTACGCCAAGCACTTCCTTAATTCCCTTGGCGGCAAGAACTGCAGCGCCACCTGTTATTGCAAGATAGACGCATCCAAATTTCTGCATTGCATCAACAGTAGGCTTTGACATTCCACCTTTTCCAATTATAGCTGAAACCTTAAACTTCTCTATGAACTCTGGCTCAAGTGAATTCATTCTAGTTGATGTAGTGGGACCTGCCGCAACTGCTCTCCACTTGTCATTTTGCTTTGCCATTATAGGTCCGCAGTGATAGATTGCAGCACCCTTAAAGTCATAGGGGATTTTCTTACCTTCTTTTGCATACTCTAAAGCATGCATATGGGCTTCATCTCTGGCAGTAAAGAAAACACCGTTAAGATAAACAGTTTCCCCAATCTTTAACTCTCTAACAGTTTTTTCATCAAGCGGTAAATTTAATATCTTATCCATAATATCACCTCTTGTAGGTCAGATGCTCTACCCTCCCGTCTTTGTAAATCCTTGCTGTCGCCTTTCTTCCTGCCCAACACTGGACATTTATTGCAACTGGAAGGGATGCTGTGTGGCAGTAGCCAAGCTCGGCATTAACGCCTAGAACAGTGGTCTTCCCACCAAGCCCCATGACTCCGATGCCTAGTGAATTAAAAGCTTCAAATAACTCTTTTTCTAAAGTGGCCACAGTTGGATCTGGGTGCCTCTGGTCTATTGGCCTTAACAATGCAGTCTTTGCAAGCTTTATCGATATATCTGCACTACCTCCAATACCAAGGCCGATTATTGTAGGCGGGCATGGTTTTGATCCTGCACTAACTACTGTGTCAAGAGCAAATTTCTTAATTCCCTTTATCCCATCAGAAGGATTTAGCATAGCTACCTTTGACATGTTTTCACTGCCTGCACCCTTTGGCATTGCAGTTATCTCTATATAATCCGAATCAATTGGAGTAAAATTAATATAAGGCATATAATCCCCGACGTTATCCCCCGGATTTTTTCGTGTGAGGGGATGAACTGCATTAGGTCTTAAAGGCACGGTTTTCGTAGCTTCTCTCACTCCGTCAATAATTATGCTGGCCAATTTTTTTTCAAGTTTTGGATTTCCCACATCACCAATCTTAACGAAAAATATGTGAATGCCTGTGTCTTGGCACATCGGAGTTGAAGTCTCCTCAGCCATTTTTATATTTTTTAGTATCGCCTCTAATTGGGCCTTTGCAGGCCCTTCCTCAACTTCATAAGCCTTTTCCAAGGCATTTTTGACATCCAAAGGAAGCTTTGTTGAAGAGTCCTTTAGAAGTTCAATTACGGTATTTTTTATTAGGGTTTCATCTATCATTTAATCCCCCGAAAAATAGAGTTCCGTATACACATTGTTTTTTCGCTTTAAAAAGATTATTGTTTAGATAAATATCGATAATAATTTGACCATTTGTATAAAAATCATTAATTTTTCTACATAAAAAATCAATAAATATAAAAATATTATATAAATTTTTATTTAACAGAAAATACACTGAACGTTTTCTCCGGTAAAATTAAAATTATTGTCAATTTTATCCGGATAAATTTTTATTTATTGATTAATATTTGGTATAGATGTATTCTATAACCAAAACATTTAAATTTAGAAAAATTATACTAATAGTACAAAATAAGAGAGATGACTTTTAATGGATACTAACTCTTCTTCCCCTAGGGTAGGTGTTTTTGTTTGTCACTGTGGTTCCAACATTGCTGGAACAGTTGATGTGGAAAAAGTAGCGCAAGAAATATCTAAAATGGAAGGTGTCGCATATGCAGGAACTTACATCTACATGTGCTCAGATCCAGGACAAAAACTTATGAGGGAGACCATTGAGAAGGAAAAGCTTGATCGTGTCGTCGTTGCAGCCTGCTCTCCTACACTCCATGAAAAAACCTTCCGCGTAAATTCAAAAAATGCGGGATTGAATCCATATCAATGCGAGATTTCTAACATTAGGGAACACTGTAGTTGGGTCCACGAGGATAAGCATATGGCTACTGAAAAGGCCATTAAGATCACAAAGAGCATTGTTGAAAAGGTCAAAAATGATAATTCTCTTGCTGATATTGAGGTTCCAATTACTAAAAAAGCCATTGTAATAGGTGGCGGAGTTGCTGGAATACAGGCTGCGCTTGACATTGCTAATGGCGGGTACAAAACTTATCTTGTTGAAAGGGACTCCTCAATTGGGGGGAAGATGGCAAAGCTATCCGAAACCTTTCCAACACTTGATTGTTCTCAGTGTATTTTAACTCCAAAGATGGTTGAAGCTGCTAATCACCCAAACATTGAGCTCTTGACATACTCTGAAGTGGAGAATGTCAGTGGGTATGTTGGAAACTTTAAAGCGAAGATAAAGAAAAAGCCTACTTCTGTCAACTGGGATCTTTGCACAGGGTGTGGTGACTGTTACACCAAGTGCCCAGTAAAAGTGCCTTCTGAGTTTCAGGAAGGTCTTGCAAAAAGAACAGCTATCTTCACGCCATTTCCACAAGCCGTTCCAAACAAACCAGTAATTGATAGAGACAGTTGCCTTTATTATCAGAAGGGTATATGCAAAATCTGTGAAAAGGTCTGTAAGATTGGGGCAATTGATTTTGATATGCGAGAGGAGATAATGGAAGTTGAAGCCGGTGCAATTGTAGTTGCAACTGGATACCAAGAATACCCTTTAGAAAATCTTTCAGACTACGGCGGGGGTAGATACCCCAATGTTGTAAGCGGTCTTAAATTTGAAAGGCTACTCTCTGCATCAGGCCCCACTGGGGGACAGGTCGTAAGGCCCTCAGATGGTAAGCCTGTGAAGGACGTTGTCTTTGTTCAGTGTGCTGGTTCAAGAGATATAGGGGAGCACAAGCCTTACTGCTCAAAGATTTGTTGCATGTACACTGCAAAGCATGCGATGCTATTCAAGCACAAAGTTCACGACGGAAATGCATATGTATTTTATATTGACGTTAGGACAGCTGGAAAGGACTATGAGGAGTTTTATTATAGGACTACAGAAGAAGACCATGTCCTCTACACTCGAGGTAAAGTTTCAAAGATATTTGAGGATGGCGATAAAGTCGTTGTATGGGGAGTCGATACCCTTACAGGTAAAAAAGTCGAGATAAAGGCCGATCTTGCTGTCTTGGCTATAGCCATTGAGCCATCTTCTGGAATAATTGAGCTCAAGCAAAAACTCAAAGTATCTGTGGACGAAAATGGATTTTTAAAGGAGGCCCACCCAAAATTAAGGCCAGTTGAAAGCATGACATCTGGCATATTCTTTGCTGGTGCAGCCCAAGGCCCAAAAGATATCCCTGAATCAGTTTCTCAGGCAGGGGCCGCTGCATCCAAAATCCTTTCGATGTTTTCCTCTGACTTTCTGCAGAAGGAGCCCTTGATTTGTGAGATTAATGAGGATGTATGCAGTGGATGTGGTGTATGCATTGCACTCTGCCCTTACGGTGCTTTAGAGGCTGAGATTACAACTAAAGATGGCAAGGAAACAAAGAGATCTAAATTAAATGAGGCCCTATGCCAGGGTTGCGGTACATGTTCTTCTGCATGTCCAAGTGGGGCCGCTACAATGAGAAACGATGAATCAAAAAATATGTTTAAGATGATTGAGGTCATACTGGAGTAGATTTTATGAAAGAGTTTGAACCTAAAATTATAGCTTTTCTATGCAAATGGTGCACTTATGCTGGAGCAGACCTTGCGGGGGTCTCAAGATTAAAGTTTTCCCCAAACGCTGTCCCTATACGGGTAATGTGTTCAGGCAGAGTAGATCCATCTTTTGTCCTTGATGCGTTTGCCAAGGGTGCAGACGGTGTTCTTGTTGGTGGATGTCATCCTGGTGACTGCCATTATGCTCAGGGCAATTATAAAACACTCAGAAGGGTAAAACTTCTTAAGATGCTACTAAAAGATATGGGATTAGAAGAGGAGAGGTTAAGACTAGAATGGATATCAGCAAGCGAAGGAAACAAGTTTAGAGAAGTCGTAAACGATATGGTCCTCAAAATAAAAGAGATTGGACCCTCTCCACTGAAATCGGAGGAATCAAAATGAATAAAGCCAACATAGCATTTTACTGGGCTGCTTCCTGTGGTGGCTGCGAAATTGCTGTTTTAGATATCAATGAAAAGATACTGGATGTAATTGAAAAAGCAAACATCTTGATGTGGCCTGTGGCCATGGATACCAAATATGAAGATCTGAAAAAAATGAAGGACAAATCTATAGATGTCTGCTTTTTTAATGGGGCCATAAGGACTAGTGAAAATGAAGAACTTGCAAAATTACTTAGAAAAAAATCTAAGATTCTAGTTGCATTTGGCTCATGTGCGCATGAGGGTTGTATACCTGCTTTGGCAAATCTATTTAACAAAAAACTGATTTTTGATCGAGCCTACCAAGAGACAGAAACAACAGTAAATAAAGATAACATTATACCTCTGCCTTCTTTCGAGGTCAAGGAAGGGGAGATCCATATCCCGGAGTTTTATGATACTGTAAAAACTCTTGATCAGGTTGTTGATGTTGATTATTATATGCCGGGATGCCCCCCAACGCCAAATATTGTTGAGGATGCTTTTAATAAATTCTTGACTGGAGATCTACCGCCAAAAGGGGCAGTTTTAGCGCCCGTAAAGGCTTTGTGTGACGAGTGCCCAAGAACAAAGAAGGACAAAATGATTGAGACAATTTACCGGGTCTATGAGAAGGAAGCTGATCCCGAAAAGTGCTTCCTTGATCAAGGCATAATATGCATGGGTCCTGCAACAAGGTCAGGTTGTGGTCATCAGTGCATTAAAGGAAACATGCCTTGCACAGGCTGCTTTGGAAAGACACCTGAGGTGACAGACCAAGGTGCAAAGATGATTTCCGCCTTAGCTTCAGTTTTGGCAGTTGAGAATGAGATTGAACTTGATGAGAAAAAGGTGGAAGAACTAATTTCTAAGATTAAGGACCCAGTTGGCACATTTTACAGATATTCACTTGCTTCATCCTTCATTAAGAGAAAGGTGATAAAATGAAAAGAATTACAATAGATCCAATAACAAGACTTGAGGGCCACGGCAAAATTGAGATTTTCCTAAATGATAGTGGAAATGTCGAGAATGCTTACCTCCAGATACCTGAACTAAGAGGTTTTGAGAAGTTCAGCGAAGGCAGGCTTGCAGAGGATATGCCTCAGATTACATCAAGGATTTGTGGTGTATGCCCAGTAGCTCATCATTTCGCATCAACTAAAGCATTAGACAATGCTTTTAACACACAGCCCACAGAAACAGCAAAGAAACTTAGAGAGTTAATGTACTGCGGGTATGTGGTATATGATCATATACTTCACTTTTACTTTCTTGGCGGGCCCGACTTTGTTGTCGGACCGGATGCACCAAAAGGAGATAGGAATATCATAGGTGTTATAGGAAAAGTCGGTGTTGAGATAGGTAAGGAGGTCATAAAACACAGAGCATATGGGCAGAAGATAACAAGGATTCTCGGTGGTAAACCCACCCACCCCGTCTGTGGTCTTCCTGGGGGTATTTCAAAAGGATTGAATGAAGAGGAACGAAATGAGATTGAGTCGATGGCTGAATCTTGTGTCAAATTCTCAGAGTTTACCTTAAACTTTTTCAAAGATACTGTACTGAAAAATAAGGCGTATCTTGATCTCATCAAAAGTGATGCTTACACTCTTGAAACTTATAATATGGGTCTTGTTGACAAAAATAACAATCTAAATTTCTACGATGGCATGGTAAGAGTAAAAAGCCCAACAGATAAAGAGTTTGCCTGTTTTGATGGAAGTCAATATGCTGAGTATATCGAAGAGCATGTTGAGCCATGGACTTATATGAAATATCCTTACTTAAAGCAAATTGGATGGAAAGGACTAACAGGTGGCGTTGATAGCGGGATTTACCGAGTTGGGCCATTAGGCAGAATAAACGTCATTGATGGATTTACAACTCCGCTTGCAAATGAGGCATATAAAGAGTTGATTGAAACTCTGGGAAAACCTGTTAATTCAACACTAGCTTTCCATTGGGCAAGGTTGATAGAGTTACTTTACGCTTCTGAAAGGGTCTTGGAACTTAGCAGAGATAAAAATATCCTAAAACAGGATCTTAGGAACAAGGTAGGCCTCCCAAACGAAGGAGTTGGCGTAGTTGAGGCTGCAAGAGGAACTCTATTTCACCATTATAAATTAACTGATGACGCAAGAATTGAAAAAGCGAATATGATAGTCGCCACTACAAATAACGCCGGTGCCATATGCATGTCAGTAAGGGATGCGGCAAAAGGCATGATCTCAAATGGAAAAGTCAACGATGGGATACTCAATAGGGTGGAGATGGCATTTAGGGCATATGACCCGTGTTTTGCATGTGCCACACACTGTCTCCCTGGAGCATCACCTATTGAAATATCCATTTACAATAAAGATAGCTCACTTCTTAAGAGAATTGGGAGGGGTATATAGTGGTCTTCACCGTTTCTGAGAAGGGATTGGAACTAAGAAAAAATGTAGAAGAAATATCTGGACAGAATATATTCCAATGCTATCAGTGCGGTAAATGCTCGGCTACATGTCCTGTTGTTGACAGTATGGACATGGCCCCTAATAAGATAATAAGATTTGTCCAAATGGGGGACCTTGAAGTTTTGGACCAAAACACTTTTTGGGTATGTGCTGCATGTTTCACATGTTCAGCGAGATGCCCAAGAAGCGTTGACATAGCTAAGATAATGGAAGCGTTGAGAAACGTGATGTTGAGAAACAAGCAGGATTTCATCAATATTTACTCAAAAGAATTTATAGAAAAGATGATTGAAGAAATACCCCAGATGGCCATAGTTGCCGCGATAAAGAAGGGGGTCTGGTGATGGAATATCCTTACTACCCAGGATGCACTCTAAAAACTACGGGGAAAAAGGACGAAGAAGCAGCTTTAGAAGTGGCAAAGCTTTTGGGATTTGAACTAAAGGAACTTCTTACCTGGACATGTTGTGGTGTTGTCTACAATCTCACCTCAGATGTTATGGCCGATCATCTCTCAGCTACAAGAACGCTGATAAGAGCTCAAGAAATGGGGAGGGAGCTTAAAACAAATAAACTTGTGACACTTTGTTCTATGTGCTACAATGTTTTAAAGCAGGTCAATCTGATGTATAAGGATAACCCTGACAAACTCAATAATGTCAATCTTTTCATGGATACAGAAGAAGACTATCTTGGAAATATCGAGGTTATGCATTTTTTGGAGGTTTTGTATAACGATATAGGTCTTGAAAAGATTAAAGCAAAGGTAAAAACTCCCCTAACTAATCTAAAAGTTGACCCATATTATGGATGTATGCTCTTAAGGCCAAAAACAATAGCATTTGATGATCAAGACGCCCCGCATGTAATGGGGGATATAATTTCTGCACTTGGAGCTAAAGTTATTGAAAATCCTATGACCGTTGAATGTTGTGGTGCTCATCAAATTATAACAAACAAGGAGGCCGTCCTTGATTGTGTCCAAAGAATAGTCAAAACATCTCAAAGCAGAGGGGCCGATGTAATTGTCACCCCATGTCCGCTTTGCCAGTACAATCTAACAACTGGGCAGAAAAGCTTATTTGAAAAAGGAAAAATAAACCGCCAGACTCCTGTTATTTATTTGTCCGAATTATTAATTATTTCTCTTTCAGATAACAATCAGCGTTATTTGAAGGACTATAAGTTCATTAAAGATAAATTAGAAGAAAGTGGGGGAAAATAGTTGGCTGAAAAAAATCGGATCCCGTTGGTAAGTGTATTTATCATGGGTAAGGAGTATAAAGTTCCATCAGGTCTAACCCTGATGAAAGCGATGGAATATGCAGGCTATAGGTATACAAGAGGCGCAGGGTGCAGAGCTGGATTTTGTGGTGCGTGTGCGACGATTTACAGATTGAAAGATGACTATAAATTAAAATCTGCTCTTGCGTGTCAGACTACAGTTGACGATGGAATGTATCTCGTCCAGTTGCCATTTACACCGGCCAATAAGAAAAAGTATGATGTGGAAAAACTCAATATAGCCCACAATGCACTTCTAAAGGAATATCCTGAGATAGCGAGATGCATCAGTTGCAACAGTTGCACAAAGGTATGCCCTCAGGAGCTAAAGGTAATGGATTATGTTCAGGCTTCATTAAGGGGCAATATAGAAAAGGCAGCCATCCTATCATTTGATTGTGTCCAGTGTGGGCTTTGTGCTTTTAGGTGCCCTGCCGAAATTACCCAGTATCACGTTGGGCAGCTTGCAAGAAGATTGAATGGAAAATATGTTGCCCCAAAAGCAATGCATACAGAAGAAGCTGTGGCAAAATTAAACAGCGGGGTTACAAAGAAAGAAATCTCAAAGTTAAAAGTCTTGAAGCTTGCCGAGATAAAAGACCTTTACAAGAAGAGGGTGACTGAGTAGGTGATTTGATGAAGCTAATAAAAGGTTATCCAGAGTCAATGAGGGAATCAATTGAAATGGTTGAAAAGACCCGAGAAAAAAGACTCAAAGAGAAATATCAGCAGATGTCTATGGAAGAGAGGGATGATGTCTTAAATAAATATCATCCTGACTATAAACCTGAAGTAAAAAGAACTCTTTCAGTAGGGAATTCAAAAGGCGAGGTAGTTCCTTTTGAAGTTGCAGATTTAATTGAGTCCTACTCTCGTATCTCTGAAAAAGATATTGATCTTTCTAATATTGACTATGACGTTGACCTTCTCATTATTGGAGGGGGTGGAGCAGGAACAATGGCAGGTATCTGGGCTACATATGAAGGTATAGATCCTCAGAATATTCTTATGACAACTAAGCTCAGACACGGTGACTCCAACTCAATTATGGCTCAAGGCGGCATACAGGCAGCAGACAAATCCAACGATGCTCCTGAAATTCATTATCTTGATGTTCTCGGAGGAGGGCATTTTGCAAATGATCCCGAACTTGTAGAAGCGTTAGTTTCTGATGGTCCCGCAATAATAAAATGGTTTGAAGAAAAAGGAGTCATGTTTGACAAGGAAAAAGATGGAACAATGATTACTATTCACGGAGGGGGAACCTCAAGGAAAAGAATGCACTCTGCTAAAGACTATACGGGCATGGAACTACTTAGAGTTATTAGAGATGAATTTATTAATCTATCAATTCCTGCTGTTGAATTTTCACCTGCAATAGAACTTTTGATGGATGATAAGGGTCAAGTTGCTGGGGCAATTCTTTTCAATATAGAAACTCACCAGTATTACGTTGTTAGGTCCAAGGCTACTGTTATGGCCACAGGTGGATTTGGGAGACTTCACATTCAAGGATTTCCCACAACAAATCATTATGGTGCAACTGCCGATGGACTTTCAATGGCTTATAGGTGTGGAGCAAGGCTCAGAGACATGGATTCTGTACAGTACCACCCCACAGGTGCAGCTTTCCCAGAGCAGATAGTTGGCCTTCTAATAACTGAAAAAGTCAGAGGTCTTGGAGCACAGCCTCTGAACAGAGAGGGCGAAATGTTCGTGCATCCCTTAGAGCCAAGGGATGTAGAAAGTGCAGCCTTCATAAGGGAATGCTATGGGGCGGGTGGGGGAGTAGAAACACCTACTGGGATGCAGGGGGTCTGGCTAGATTCACCAATGATTAACATGATAAAAGGCGAAGGTGTGAATGAAAGGGAACTATCTGCTATGTATAGAATGTTTAAGAGGTTTGACATAAACATGGTAGAGGATCCAATACTGGTATTCCCCACATTGCACTACCAAAATGGTGGGATTGTGATTGATGCAAACGGCGCCACAGAATTAAAAGGGCTATTCGCAGGAGGAGAAGTCACAGGCGGAGTCCATGGAAAGAATAGACTTATGGGGAACTCTCTCCTTGACTACTCTGTTTTTGGAAGAAGGGCTGGAATTTCTGCAGCAAGATATGCAAAGAAAGCATCTATTGGAAAATTGACTCTATCTCACATCACAAAATATTCTGAAGAATTGAGAAAAGCAGGAGTGCCTGAGAGCAGAAAATCGCCTATGATTCTCCCAGAATACAGGGGAAAAAATGTAATGTCTAGAGCAATAGATATATTTTAAAAAAATTTTAATTTTTAATAAAAATAAAATTTTATTTCCAGACGTTTTTTCTATTATCTTTAATTCTTTTTGCTTTATGAGTTTCTCTTGGTAATGTACCGTCTTCATATATTAGTACTTTTGGAGTTATACTTAAAACTGCCCTAAGATCTCTCTGGACTTCTCTTTCTAATAGTTTTACATCTCCTTTGTACTCACACATGCTTTCGATTTCAATAGTTAAGACGTCAAGGTGATTTACTCTGTCAACTACTAGTCTATATTCTCCCGATAACTTCTTGTTACCTCTTACAACTGATTCGATACTTGAAGGCAATACATTCACCCCTTTTATGATAAGCATGTCATCTGTTCTTCCGCATATCCCCATTAATCTCTTATGGGTTCTTCCGCATGCACATTTATCTACTTCATATGAAACTATGTCACCAGTTCTAAATCTTATCATTGGTCTTGCCATTTTTTTGATTGTTGTGAGTACCATTTCTCCCTCTTCATTTTCACCAACAGGTTCACCCGTCTTTAAATCCAATACCTCAACAATCATGTGGTCTTCAGCAAAATGAAGTCCTGCCTTCTCTTCACACTCTCCGGCACAAGCCCCAAATATATCGGACAACCCATAATAGTCATACACATCAGCATCCCAAAGTTGTTCAATTCTCTTTTTTGTTGCATCAATTGAACCACCAGGTTCTCCCGCAACAAAGATTTTGCCTATGGCCGTGTCGTGAGCTACATCAATTCCCTGTTTTTCTGCAGTTTCACCAAGATACCATGCGTAGGAAGGTGTTGTCCAAGTAATTGTTGGCTGGAACTGCATCATTATCCTAAGAAGTCTTTCTGATGGTATTGTACCTGCATGTATACACAATGCCCCGACCTTTTGTGCACCCAAGACACACGGCCCTCCAACAAAAAGAGACATGTTTAATGCATGACAGTACCTATCATTTTTCCTCATACCTGATGAATAAAATAATCTTGCTTCAAAATCCATAAAATCTTCAAAATCTTGGTAAGTGAAGGGGGAAGCTGTTGGCATTCCTGTGGAACCACTTGAAACTGAGATGTAAACTACCTCATCCTCTGGCACAGCAGTCATTTTTCCTAATGGTGGGGCCAGCTCTTGATCCTTCCTAATATTATCCTTTTGAATAGTTGGAAGTTTTTGAATATCAGAAAGACTATTAATGTCGTTGGGTGATACTCCAGCGTCTCTGAAACTATTTCTATAGTGCTCACTATTATTATAAGCATGATTTAATATATGTTTAAGATGTTTAAACTGGAATGCTTCCAGTTCATCCCTTTTCATCGTTTCTATCTTTTCATCCCAATATTGCAAGGTATCTACCTCATTTTTAGGAGGAGAGAGCCCAAAAGGGCAAATTCTGATGGAATCTTTTGGACATAAAGGAGGGTAATCATAATCGGAATATCATCTCTCCCCCATATAATTTTTTTTATATATTTCTTTATATATTTTTTGGTATTAATATAACTACAAGGAATATTATTGTATTGATTTCTAAGGATAGAACTCTTCTTGGCATCTAGGGCATTTTATCATAACACATCCCGAAGTTGCCATGGGGCATGTTTGGCATGATACTACCCTTGAATACTGTTTTGAAAAGACAAAGCCACATTTAGGACATTTCACTAGGTCGTTTGAAGTATTTTTCCAAGTAGTCATAAGCTCACTTTGAATTTTTAGGTTAGCCTCATTTTTAACCTTTTCTATCGTTATTTCATTGTAAAACGCCATTCGCACCAAACATTCTCTGGGTGTTCATCGGGAGGGCATAAATTACAACATACGTCAATATTTGGTGAGAAATTTTCAACAAAGATTTTTAGGTAATTGAATCTTACGTTTTTACATGAAAATTGAGGCAGACCTTTTTCTTTTCTAGTTTTTTGTGTATGGCAGTCTGTTATTCGAAAGATTAGTACCTTATCCTTAATTTCTATTTCTTTGGAAGGGTGATCAAGGGCCCAACTTGTAAATCTCAATGCTTTTGCAAGTCCTTCTAGGTTTGGTTCAAGTGAAAACATCTGTTTTAGGTACTTAGACTCAATTTCTGCTAGATAATCCCAACATTTAACATCGATATCCGTTGCAGCCTGCATCCCAAACCTTTCTTCGATACCTAAAAAGTAGAGGCCATCTACCCTCCATAAGTTTTTGATGTTAAAAAGCAAAAGGTCAATTAACTCCCATTCACCAAGCGATGAAAGCATCTTTAGATCTTCATTTCTTGAGATATTCATTAGTCCACTCTCAAGAAAGTTTTGATAAATTCTTTAATTTAAATTTAATTATTCCTCTTAGTAAGACTTAAATAAAGAAAAGTTGATATAGATATTAACCTAAATAAAATATTGAGGTATAAACAATGGCTGTGGATAGAAAGTTAAGATTTACCAAGTAATTATGAACGCATGGTTTTATGGTGTTGAATCAACAGCCAATGTATTTTTTGATAGGCCCAAACTATTTTACAGGAAATGGGGTAAAATAGCAATATGTCCTTTCATTGAATCTTGGGGAGAACTTGGGATGGAGTTCCAAAAAGGGCTGAGTCCCTACAATACGGTCAAGATGTTCATTGATGCACTTGTTACAGCTCAGTTTTTTAATCCAGATGACTTTGAATTTTCTGGTGATGATAAAAATTTCACTTTTAAGGCTATTCAATGCCCCTATAAATTTCACTGCAAGAAACTAATTGGTGAACAAAAGGAGATTGCATGCCTTAGAGCAATAACACTACTTGGTGCCCTTGATTACAATATTGAAGGGGAATCCTTAAAATATAAATATAATTTCGAATTTAATGAGAACACACCTTGCATTGTACCGTTCGAAAGATTTAAAGACTGAATATTTAAGGTGTTAATATGAAGCTCCCCAAAGGGCACATAATAAAGACAATAGTGAAATATAACATGAAGACGAATTCACTTAGCGATTTCGTCAAAGAAGTCCTCATTGATATTGACAAGTTCACTGGGTACGTAAGGATTCTAGCTGACAAAGGGGAATATGAAGAAGAAATTAAAGTCATTTTATCTGACGGTGAAATAGTAGGTGGAGAACTTAAATTACTTAGTTCTGGAACTGTTTTTTACGGTAATGAGTGTAGATTTGAAACTCCTTTTGAATTCCATCGTTGTGGCGTTTCTGTTGTAAGACTTACGTCAAACGATATTGGTATAGTGAAAATATCTCGACCAGAATGTGTAATTGTTAAAGACGTTAATCTAGAAGAATCGCAAGTAACAAATCAGAGGGATCAATTGTTGAAAAAATATAGGATTAAAGAGATGAGTGACTCTGAAATTACAAATCTTTTAGAAAAAATGAATGGCGATTAGACTATTCGTTCTTTAATTATTTCAAATATTTTATCGGCCGCCTCTCTTACTTCTAGAGATATCTCGCTTCCGAAATCAATGTTAATGGCCTGTATTCCAAGAATGTAAACATTCGCCCCAATTTCTTGCAAGAGATATTTTCCTAAGACTGATAGGGGCATTGAATGAGATGAAAAAGATATTCCTATTAAATCATTTATTCTAACAATTTCAATGTCACCTGCCGATTTTTCCATGAAAGCCGCATCTATTATAATTATGTTATCAGGTCGAAATTTTTTTAAGTCCCGAGTAAAGTTTTCTGGAACTAAATCGCCATTTATACTGAGAAAAGATTCACTATTAAAACTCGAAAGCTTTTCAGAAAGGTATGGCCCTACACCATCGTCTCCTCTAAGCTCACTGCCTACACCCAACACAGCCAGTTTTTTTTTAAGAATTTCTTTAAGAAATATTTCAAGAGCTTGCATCTAATCTAACTTCCGAAGGTTATTCTCATTGATTTTCTTATTTTAATCACAACTTTTAAATGTATACATATTAAAAATTAGTAGGGGATTATTTGGATAACATATGTATATTTGAAGATAGTATTTACGAGAATTTTTTGCCCCTTACATATTCAAGGCCTGTTTTTGAGCTGAGATGTGGATTTAAAAATCTGAGGGAAAAAATTGAATTTTTCTTTCCTGAGGCAACTCCATACTTATTGATGAGGGATTATCTAAAATCTTTATTTTCTGAGAATGGTCTTTTCCTGAAAGAATCAATCAAAGGAGGTATACTCTTCATTAATGGAAGACTAATAATGAGAGAAAGACCAGAGATCAAGGAAGAAGGAATATATTATTTTAATAATGAAATTGCGTTTATTTATTTAAAAGAAAAATCATTGGATGCTATAAATATTTTTGGGTACAAAGATATTGAAAAATTAATAAAAATAGGATTAAAAGAATTCAATATATCAAATATTATATTAATCAAATATCCCTGGGACATAGTTAATGAAAACAGTAATGAGATTACGAGAGAATTCTCTATTTACTGCTCTAAGCAAAATAAAAATTCTCTTGATATCGATATCATGGGTGATAAAAGACTAGTTTTCGTGGGTAAGAGTGTCGAAGCTGAAAAAAACGTTGTTTTTGATGTAAGAAATGGGCCAGTATATATAGGTGACAATACTGTAATTCGAGCCTTTTCTAGAATTGCTGGACCAACCTATATTGGGTCCAACTGCCTTATTAAAAGTGGTAGAATCCAGGAATGTTCGATTGGAAACGTATGTAAGATTGGGGGAGAGATAGAAGAATCTATTTTTCATGGCTACTCCAACAAGCAGCACTATGGTTTTGTGGGCCACTCTTATCTAGGAGAATGGGTTAATCTTGGGGCAGGAACGTCAAACAGTGACTTAAAAGATACATACGGAACAATAAAATACAAAATTACTGGTAAGATAATTGATTCTGGTCAGCAGTTTTTTGGATGTGTAATAGGGGATAATGCAAAATCTTCTATTGGAACAATGATTTATACTGGGAAAAAGATTGGATTTGCAGCACATATTCATGGCACAATTTCTGAAGATGTTCCAAGTTTTTGCATATGGGCAAAATCACTTGGATCAGAGCCTTCGGAGCTATTTTTTGATTCTGTGATAACAACTTATTCTAGGGCAGCAGGAAGGCGTGGAATTATTTTGACAAAAGACTATGAGGAAATGATGAAAAAAATATTTGAACTCACAAAAGATGAAAGAGATAGTTGCGGTGTATCCCCTAATAAATTTTCCTTAAGGTGAACGGATGGACGTAATATTTGGAGTTTCTGGTCTTAGAGGTATAGTGGGTGAGGGTTTATCTCCAAAACTCATATGTAATTATGTGGCATCTTTTGCAAAAGAGATCCCTCCTGGCAAAGTTGTTATAGGTAATGATTCAAGGATATCTGGAGATATGGTAAAGAATGCCGTTATTTCTTCACTTCAATCTTTGGGATTTGATATAATCGATATTGGGATTGCACCTACACCTACAGTGCAATTTGTGACAAAAATAAAAAGTGCCTCAGGTGGCATATCCATAACCGCCAGTCACAACCCCGAGAAATGGAACGGATTAAAATTCATCGAAGGTAATGGCATATTCTTTAATGAAAAAAAGATTATCGCTATTAGAAGAAATCTAGAAGAAAGAAATTTTAAATTTCAGACTTACGACAAACTTGGAAAATTATGTGATGATCCAAAAGCAAAAGCACTTCATATGAATTCAGTTTTTCAAAAGATTGATTTTAATTGTTTTGGTAAAGATAATTTTACCGTAGCAATCGACGCTTGTAATGCTGCAGGCTCAGAATTTATACCTATGTTTATTGAAAAACTTGGATTTAAGGCAATAAAATTAAACTGTGATGCCAAAGCGTCTTTTCCAAGAAATCCTGAACCTCTAAAAGAAAATCTTACTTCTTTTTCAGATTTCATAAGAGAAAAAGGGGATATAGACATCGGCTTTGCACTAGACGGGGATGCTGATAGAGTCGCTATACTAGATGAAAAAGGCCAATATATTGGAGAAGAAAATACGCTTGTCCTAGCATCAAAATTTTTTATAGAACATATGAACCCACAAAATAAAACTGTTGTCACAAATCTTTCAACTACAAGAGCACTTGATGATGTAGTTTCATCAAATGGTGGAAGAGTTCTAAGGGCAAAGGTTGGAGAGATAAATGTTGTAGAAGAAATGATAAGAGTCAACGCCTCAATAGGGGGAGAAGGAAATGGGGGTGTGATACTCCCTATGGTGCAATATGCAAGGGACTCTCTTTCTGCCATTTCATTGATTATGTTGGGCTTATCAAAATCTAAGTTACCTCTTTCTTCAATAGTATCTGAGCTTCCAAAGTATTATATGATAAAGGACAAAATAACTATTTCAAGAGAGTCATTTGAAAAAAATCTACCTTATCTAAAGGAGTTTTTCACAGGTTACCCATATAATGACATAGATGGATTAAAGTTTGACCTTGATGATTCTTGGATACATATCAGACCATCAAATACGGAGCCCATTGTAAGGATAATAGCAGAATCTAAGAGTATGGAAAAGGCAAATAAGTTGGTAGAAGAAACAAAGAATCTGATGAAAGTGACATGTTAGCTCTTTTATTCCACGGAATCGATATTTTTTATGATAATAGAAGTAGAGATATTTTGGATAAATTAAGTAGTAGATATCACTTAAAGCCATATATTGTTGGAACTATGGGGATAACTTCTCTATTGGATATCGGCATAGAAGGTGTTGAACTTATTTTTAAAAGACCCTCTGTTGCCATTTCAGAGTTTAAAGGATTTGATTCAGTTTTACTAGTGTTGAAAGCAAGATCAATTGAAACGGCTAGGACTTTTCTTGGTGCGATAGGGGAAAGGACAGATTTTCAAGGTGAAATTTTAGGCATTGATATCAACACTAACTCTCTTTTTGAAATCAAATCAGGGATTTCAGATATAAAATCTTACTTGATTTCACTTGGATTTAAAGAAGAGCTCATTGGTAAAGGCATTGATGTCTTAGTAGAAGGTAATTATCTTGTAAGAAATATAAGAGGATGCAAGCCGAGCGATCTTCTATTATTTAATGGACTCGTAGTTGGGAAAATTCTTGATGAAGAAGTCAGAGTATATGTCAAAGATAATCAGGTTGAGGGGATACAGGGAGCGGAGATAAAAAAACACGGATTAGAAAAAATAAAGAAAGTAGATATATTTTCTTTAAAGGTAGATAGCACAAATGGATTTGAAGAAAGAGAAGCGTTTATCATAAGAAAATTATATGGAGAAAATATTCTTTTTATAAATCACGATGCATACTCAATATATAAAAATCTATCAAATCTATCCGGAGCTGTAACAGTTGGTGATGACACAACACGAATTTCAGGGTATATACTGCAAAGATTTGGACTACCTTTGATTGGTATCGTTGATGGGGATAAAGACGGAATCATTAAAGGAGAGCATTTCCATAAAGGCTCAGTTCTATTTGAAGTAGAAGGTGACGATATAACTGGGGACATAATTCAATCTCATTTTTTTAGAGGGAATATTACTATGAAGTCTGATTTTCATAAGCTAAAAAATGACATTGAAAAGCATTTGGGTAAAGAAATAATAAGAAAAATTGAATACTAAAATATTATATAAAATATTAAATAATATTTTAGTTTCTTACTTGTGTTTTATTTCCTTCTTTTTCTGTTTTATGATGACTGTGGCTGATACTGTGGCCAATACGGCACCTGCAGCAACATATCCAATAATTTTTCTCATATACTTCACCTCCAGTGCGATAGATAAATTGAACATTATTGATTTATAAATCTTTCGATAATATTAATTATTTTTATAATTAATGTTAATTAAAATTTAAAATAATAAATATCAATAACTAAAAACAACATTATTAAAATAAGAAGGGCGGTAAGAAATCAGAGGGTTTCCACTATTCTCTTGTACAACGCATCCACTTTTACTTCAGGCTTTAATCCCAATATCTTGGAAAATTTCATGATCTGTGGCGGCTCAAGGCTTGCTCTTTCTAATAAGTCATCGTTTGCAAATATCTCTTTTGGCGTTCCATCACCAATAATTTGGCCGTTTCCCATTACAACTACTCTTTCAGATAGCTCGGACACAAGCCCCATATCGTGAGTTATCAAAATTACTGTAACATTTTTCTTGTGGAGTTCTTTTACTATCTCTAAAATTCCCATAATTGATAATAGGTCAAGTCCTGTTGTAGGCTCATCCAAAACAAGAATTTGTGGTTCCATTACAACAACAGATGCAAGAGCTAATCTCTGTTTCTCTCCGCCAGAAAGTGACAATGGATGGGTATCACGGTACTTAGAAAGCCTAGTTGTCTTTAAGACTTTGTCAACCCTAGCCTCTATTTCCTCATCTGGAAGATTGAGATTTTTAGGGCCAAAAGCTATTTCGGCAAACACTGTTTCCTCAAAGATCTGATTTTCAGGATTCTGGAAAAGGTGGCCAACTTTTCTTGAGAGTTCTGCAATTGAAGAAGTTTTGGCATCCTCTCCAAGAATAAAGACTTTGCCTTTACTAGGCCTTAAGAGGCCATTGAAATGCTTTGCCAATGTTGTTTTTCCACTTCCATTTTGACCCACAAGAGAAAGGAATTCACCTTTCTTTACAGATAAGTTGATGCCTTTTATTATTTCTTTTGATTCTGGATAGGTAAAATGAAGATTTTCGACATCAATTGAATTCATATGAAAAGCCTCCTGCCTTCCTCAACTGTTAGTGCGATGTCCTTAATGTATCCCCCTTCTTTTAGGAGGTATGTAAGATAACTGATGTCAGGAACCATTATGCCAAGTTCTCTTAGAAGAGGAACCTTCTCAAAGACTTCTCTTGGCGTTCCTTCCAAGACTATTGACCCTTTGTCCATTACTACTACCCTGTCAGAAAGCTCTGCTATGGGCTCAGTTCTATGTTCAACTAAGACTATTGTCATCTTTTCTTTTTCGTGAAGTTCTTTTAAAACTGAAAATACTTCTCTTTTACCAACTGGGTCAAGCTGGCTTGTTGGCTCATCAAGCACAAGAATATCGGGTTTCATTGTGAGGGACGCCGCTATTGCTATCCTCTGTTTCTGCCCGCCAGAAAGATTTCCTGGAAACTCTTCCCTCTTGTCCCTCATATTAACAATGGACAGGGCCCAAGATATTCTCTCTTCAATTTCTTCTCTCGGAACGGCCAAATTCTCAGGTCCAAATGCTAACTCTTCCTCGACAGTCATTGCAAAAAGCTGGGACTCCGGATTTTGGAGTATCATGCCGACTCTTCTTGAGAATTCGCTTACTTCCCTATCTTTTGTATTGATTCCATCTATGATGACATCTCCTGAGAACTCGCCGCTTATAGTCCTAGGTATTATACCATTTAATGTAAGGCAAAGCGTTGATTTTCCACAGCCAGAAGGTCCTATGATTGAGACAAATTCACCTTTCTTAATAGTAAGATTTATTCCTTTAAGGACCTCTTCATTCTGGGAATGGTATTTAAAACGAAGATTTTTTATCTCAATCATTATAACTGAGTTTCCAACAATCTTTATAAACTTTACATCAATTGAATTTGGAGAGGGGATTGTTAGTTGAAAGACTTATTGTGTATCGGAAATGTTAATCTAGATACAATTATGGGCGTTGAATCGTTTCCAGTTGTCAATGGCGAGTCAAGGATAGAAGGTCTTGAAATCAGATACGGAGGTTCTGCTTTCAACGTTTCTGTGAACAGTTCGATTCTTGGCCTAAATTCTGGCGTTATGGCATCAGTTGGAAACGATAGTGATGGAATAATAGGTAATCTAAAAAATTACAACGTTGATTACTCTAATCTGATTCTTCAAAATTCGCCTTCTGGCCGAATGTTTATAATAAACAAAGAAAATGACAGGATGTTCTTCTTTTATAAAGGTGCTAATGATAAATTTGAAAAAAACATGATAAACTATCAAGTTTTTAAGGGATATAGATTTGTTCATGTTTCTCCTACAAAACCTGAAATCGCTGAGCACGCTATAAAAATTGCAAAAGAGAATAGTAATGTTGTAAGTTTTGATCCAGGAGAGCAACTATGTTATTCTCACTCTGAAGAAGTATTAAAAATAATTAAAAATGTTGACTTTCTTTTTGTCAATAGGCATGAGCTTTCAGCACTTTTAGGTTCAAGCGACATAGAAGAAGGGGGACAATACCTGAAGAAAAGAAGGGCCAAAAATGTCATAGTTAAAGCTGATAAAAATGGTGTCTATTATTTTGGTAAAAATTATATCCATGAAAAGGCATTTCCGGCGAAGGTAATTGATCCCACAGGTGCGGGGGATAGCTTTTCCTCCGCTTTTATTGCTAATTACCTCAGAACTTCCGATATCAGAAGTTCATTAAGGTATGCAAATGCAGCTGCTAGTTTCTGTGTCCAGAGTTATGGTGCCATATTAAAAGTTAAAAAAGAAGATATTGAAAAATTATATAGGAGTAGATTAGATGGATAAAAGAGTAATAGATATTGCAGAGGATATAAAAGAAATGAAGATAAGAGGGGCTGCTAAAATAGGAAGAACTGTTGCTGAGGCCCTAAAAATAGAGGCAGAAAACTTTAGTGGAAATGATCCGAAGGAATTTGTCAAAGATATTAAGAAAACTGCCAGATATCTTATTTCAACAAGGCCAACTGCAGTATCCCTTGAGAATGCCCTTAGGTATGTATTAGTTGAACTTATGAAGGCATATAAAAATGGGAAAGATGTCAAAACTCTAAAAATTATAGTATCAAAAGCTTCTGATGAATTTTGTGAAAATTCAAATCTTGCGCTTGAAAGGATAGCTGAGATTGGGTCAAAACGCATAATGGATGGAGACGTTATTTTTACTCATTGTAATAGTTCTATGGCACTTGGAATTATAAAGAAAGCCCATAGGGATGGGAAGAAGATTAAAGTGTTTGCTGATGAAACGAGACCAAGGCTCCAAGGATTACTTACTGCAAAGGAGCTTTTGGACGAAGGCATCGATGTAACATTAATCGTTGATTCAGCAGCTAGGATATTCATAAGAGAGGCGGATCATGTGATTATTGGTGCAGACGCTGTAACAGCAAATGGTGCTGTTGTTAACAAAGTGGGCACTGCCACACTTGCCTCGATTGCGCACGAAGCAAGAGTAAAAGTAATCGTTGCCGCAGAAACCTACAAATTTAATCCTCAAACTTACTGCGGAGAATTAATTGAAATTGAAGAAAGAGATATCTTTGAAGTCATTTCAAAAGAGGATTTTAAAAAACTTAAAGGACTTAAGGTAAATAATCCTGCCTTTGATGTCACTCCTCCCGAGTTTATAGATCTGATTATTACTGAAAAAGGATTAATAGCACCGCAAGCAGCAATTTGGGTGTTGAAGGAAACATATGGATTAGGGTTATTTGACAAGGAGCCTTGGGAGGATTAAATTTATAAATTGCTATAGTTCTTTTTAGATTACGCCTTGGTGGCTCAGCCTGGCTAGAGCGGCTGACTTGTAATCAGCAAGTCGGGGGTTCAAATCCCCCCCAGGGCTTCCGATTTTAATTCGAAAGTTTATTTTCCAAAATAATTTTCTCACTTTTTAACTAATAGGATAATAAATAAAGAAATTTAACAATAATAAAAATATAAAAAGTTTTGAATGAAAACTTTTTGCAGATCTAAATAAGATCTTATTTTTTCTTAGCTGCTGGCTTTTTTCCTTTTGCTGGTGCCTTTGGTTTTTTTTCTACTTTCTTTTCTTTACCTTTTTCTGCCATAATTTCACGCTCCGTAGTTTTTAACTACCACCATCTATAAAACATTAATACTATATAAAGTTATTGGCTACCGCTAACTTTAAATGATACTAATCATCCATAATGAGAGTTCATAACTGCTGATAATCAAATCAATAATGTTTGCAATCTAAAGTGTTTTAGTTTGTTTAATTTACTTCTATTTTAAGAAATAGATTTTACCAGTCATTGTTCTTTTGTTATAATCTCAATTAGATTATTCGTAATCTAACTCCCTATTTATCAAATTTATAGTAATTCTTAATTTACTCTTTATTTATAATTAATATTAAATATCAGTTGATACTAAATATAATCATGAGTGAAGGCGAGGGTATAAAATATACCAATCAAAGAGTTGAAATCTTAAATTTTCTTCAAGGTAATTTTACCCATCCAACAGTAGATGATGTCTATGAAGGTGTAAAGAAGAAACTAACAAGAATTAGCAAAGCTACAGTTTATCAGAATCTTAGATTTCTTACCAATAAGGGTTTAATCCAGGAAGTCAATATCAAAGGTGTTTCAAGATTTGAGCCAAACTTAACTCCCCACCACCATATCATATGTAAAAACTGTGGATCTATTATTGATTTCGAATCAAAAGAATTAACTAATTACTCTTTAGAAATAATCAAGAAAATGAAAGAATTTAAGATAGAGTCTACAAATACAAATTTCTTTGGAATTTGCAAAAGATGTAAATAAAATATAATAAATTCTTTGAGTTGAAATAAACTGAAACTACATATTATTTAAATATCCTAGCTATAATAGATAGTAAGGTGAGTTTATGCCTATTGTAGATGAATCCGTTCCTTTAACAAAGAAAAACATTGAAGTTATCCTAAACTATCTTCCCTATTTTGAAGACAAAAATCAGAAATTTTTTGATATATTAACGCCTAAAAGAGACGGAGGAAATATTGTTGAGTATATCTATGTTACTTATTCGGCAAAATTCATGGAGTTCTATAGGGAATTGCATGAACAAGGATTTGTCACAAATTTTAACTGGCTTGATTCTACTCTAGAATCAAATGATTTATCTCATTACTATGAACTTTTAGAAGATGCCGATATCATGACATTGAGAAAGCTTATTACAATAATTGTAAGGCACGATAAGCACAACGAGGGATTTTTTGCAGATGTGATTGACAGTGGTCTTCTTTTAGCTATGCTTAACAGATTAAAAGTATTAAATGAAGAGATAGAATAAGTGTATCAGGTATGCCCATGGAAAATTTTCACTGTCCAAAATGTAGACTAGAGATTAAATCTGATCCTAATTTTTGCTATAAATGTGGATTTGATTTGAGAAAAATAACTGAATTACTCCGAGATGGGGATATTTTTTACAAAGAGGACAAATGCCCAGATGCGATTGAGTGCTATGAAAAGGCCATTAAAATAGACTCAAATAACGCACTTGCATGGTGCGGCAAGGGAAATGTGCTTCTAAAACAAGGTAAAAATTCTGAGGATGTAACATATTGTGTCAAGTGTCATTTATCTCCTGTTTTATCCGAAGCATTTTATAATAATGCAGTTAAATGCTATGAAAAAGCCACTAAAATAAATCCAAAATTTAAAGACGCATGGTACAAAAAAGGAGTTGCTCTCGAAAGATTAGGTAAAGATTCCGAAGCGAAGAAATGTTTTGAAATTGCAAAAGAGCTGAACTAAATCAAATCTAAATTCTTAAAAGGATTAACCATAGCGAATTTTAAGCGATAACACTATGAATACTAAAACAAGTGATACTCCATTGGCAACTATAATGGGGGTATTATCTATTAAAATTCCATAAGAAAACCACAATAAAATTCCTGTAAAAAAAATAATGTACATCAAAAGGGATATGTCTTTAGTCTCTTTGAACTTCCATGTTTTCATTACCTGCGGAATAAAAGATATGGTTGTAAGTGCACCAGCTAAAAGCCCTAAAATAGTTATCATTTCCACGCTTTTAAGAGAATATAATCTCCTTAAAAGGCTTTAGTTAATCTTTTCAGAATATTCAATTAAACTAAAATATTGCTATATAATGAATCAATACTCTTCTAAACTTAGTATTTGGACATTAGTTATTGATTTTTATAAATTATTAATTAATAATTTAATATTAGTTCTATAATATTAATAATTAAGCAATAAATTTATAAATTATTATTGAAAACAACTAACAAATATATAAAGTCAGAGGATCAACATGAAAAAAGCACTAGGGGTATATGTAGTAATAATAATTTTAATTTCTGTAATGCCTATTTTAGGCGAAGCTACCAATTATGAAAAAATGGATAAGACAGTCAGAAAGAACGTCGAATCTGGCTTATCAAATATTGACGTGATTATAGAGTTTTATGAATTAGATGATTCTTCAAGAGCTTTGATTTCTAAGGAAAAAATAATCAATGAGTTCATTGAATTGAATTCTATACATGCTATACTGAGTGCCGATGAAATAAAAAACATGAGTTCAAGTCAATATGTAAAAAACATATGGCACAATTCGAGCAGACTTACTCTTTTTGACACAATAACTTTCTCTTCTGAGGATCATATAGTTGTCAATGGGTTTATGGGCACAGATACGATTAATGCATCACCTCTGTACCAAATAGGATACAGGGGAAGTGGTGTTACAGTTGCGGTGTTGGACACTGGGATACGTGAGACACATGTTGAATTTCCCAATGGAAAGATTTTGTATCAGTATGATTTTGTAAATAATGATTCAGTGGCTGAAGATAATAATGGTCATGGAACATTTGTTTCAGGAATTATTTCTGGTCAGGCTTATACCACAGCTGATTGGGCAGGATATTACGACTTTGTTGATACAACGCCCACAAATACTATGGGCGTTTCACCAGGATCAAAGCTTGTAATTCTTAAAATAATTGAAAATGACCAAGGTACATTATCCGATTATTTAGAAGCGTGCAACTGGTTAATTGCCAACAAAAATACATACAACATCCGAGTTGTGAACATGAGCGCCGGATGGGATGTAGATTTAATGATATTGAGTGGCTGGCCTTTAGACGGGACAGATCCAGCTAGCATGGCTGCAAATTCAGTTGTAAACAAAGGTATTGTTTGGGTGAATGCAGCTGGGAACAGTGGTCCATCACCCGATACAATTGGTGCACCTGCCAGAGCTAAAAATGTCATCACAGTTGCAAATGCGATTGATAGAACTGTTGCATCTAATGGAATGATAATAATAAAAAGAGCTCCAATTTCAATAGCAAATGATTCAAGCAGAGGTGGAGTATATTCTGGATTTAAGCCAGATGTTTCAGCACCAGGAACTCAGATAATGTCTTCTTTTATATCTCATGATTATGACTATGCTCTTGCAAGCGGAACTTCTTTCTCTGCCCCTTTTGTTGCAGGGTCCGCCGCAATATTAATTCAAAGACATCCCAACTGGACCCCTTACCAAGTAAAAATTGCTTTAATGAGAACAGCAACACCAATATCCGGGGCATCAGTGTATGAGCAGGGCGCAGGACTCGTCAATGTCAATAGGGCATTTTCATACAGGCAGGACTTTGAAAGAGCTGCCGTAATTGGAAAAGTAATAGCAATATTAAAGAAAAACAAAGAAAACAACTGACATTTGTATATTTATTCTTTTTATTAGTTAATTTTATATCTTATTGTTTGCATTTTTCATTATGAGTATTGGGGAAGAGGTAATCCTTGTAGTTGATTTTGGAAGTCAGTATGCACATCTAATAGCAAGAAGAGTCCGAGAGCTTAAGGTCTACTCCGAAATAGTATTTCCTGAGATAACAGTTCCAGAAATTGAAAAAATCTCTCCCAAAGGGATAATATTGTCGGGAGGGCCGAGGAGTGTCTATGAAAAGGATTCCCCTCTCCTAAGTGATGAAGTATTTGATTTTATTCTTAAAAAAGAGATTCCAGTTCTGGGAATATGTTATGGTCATCAATTAATTGCATTTAAAATGGGGGGTATTGTTAAAGGCGAGAAAAGAAAAGAATATGGCATTGCAACAGTTGACATACTGGACTCTGAAGGAATATTCAAAGATTTAGATAAGAAAGAAACAGTATGGATGAGCCATGGGGATCAGGTTTTTGAGATCCCCCCAGGTTTTATTGTAACCTCTAAGACTGAGACTTCTCCAATAGCAGCCTTCAGAAATACTTCCAAAAAAATTTATGGATTGCAGTGGCATCCTGAAGTTGTACATACAAAGAACGGTAAAAAAATTCTATCAAATTTTGTTTATAATGTCTGTAGCTGTCAAGGTACATGGAATCTCTCTAATTTCATCGAAGAAACGATTAAGGAGATCAAAAGTAAAATAGGTAACGGTAGGGCAATTATAGCCTTGAGTGGTGGTGTTGATTCATCTGTTGCAGCTGCAATAACTGAAAAAGCAATCGGGAACAGATTGTATGCAGTATTTGTTGACCACGGGCTACTAAGAAAAGGTGAAACAGAAATAGTATCAAAGGCTTTTTCAGGTCATGATATCAACTTTAAAAAAATTGATGCAAAGAAAAGATTCTTTGAAAAATTAGACTGTGTATCTGATCCAGAGAAAAAAAGAATGATTATAGGTGAAGAGTTTATCCGGATATTCGAGGAAGAAGCAAAAAAGATAGGTGCTGACTTCCTTGTGCAGGGAACTATTTATCCTGATATAATTGAAAGTGGAAGATCTCAGCATGCGGATACAATAAAGTCTCACCACAATGTTGGTGGGCTTCCAGAATCAATTTCATTTAAGGAAATAATTGAGCCATTGAGAGATTTATATAAGGATGAAGTCAGAGAAGTCGGAAGAAAGCTTGGGCTCCCGGATAAAATAATTGATCAGTATCCATTCCCGGGCCCTGGGCTTGCTGTTAGAATCACTGGCCCAGTTACCGAAGAAAACATCAGGATCTGTAGAGAAGCCTCGGCCATTGTTGAGGAAGAGCTAGAAAACGCTTCAATTGAAAATATCTGGCAGGCATTTGCAGTTACTTTGGAGGATAGGGTAGTTGGAGTTGTAGGGGACCAGAGAAAGTTTGGCAGGATAGTTGGGCTTAGGGTAGTGGAATCCCAGGATGCAATGACGGCTAACTTTAAGAAACTCCCGTGGGATTTACTGGAGAGCATATCTACCAGAATAACAAATGAGATTCCAGAAGTAGTTTCAGTTGCTTACTTCATAAGTCACAAGCCCCCACAAACAATAGAGCCATGTTAGTTGATTTATATGGTCTTTCTTGAGATAAAGGACAACATAAGTTATATTTCTATGAATACAAATATCGGCGTTATAGAATCTGCAAATTCTTGTATATTAATCGATGGAGGCGGTAGCAAAGAGGACGGAGAACATATAATTTCACTTTTGAATGAAGAAAATATTGTTCCAAAAGCAGCCATAATAACACACGGTCACTGGGACCATTTTTATGGGATTCTTAAAATAAAAGAAGACTTTCCAGAAATAAAAATATACTCGTCTCCCCTCGAAAAAGCATTCATCGAAAACCCTTACCTTGAATTTTATTCTTATTTTTCTTCAACATCGCCCTTAAAAGTTTCTGACACTCCTCTGGAGTTTAATGGAATTGATGTAGACGGTGTGTTAGATAAGGGATTGGTGAAAATCAACGGAGAAGAAATGGAGATTATCTCATTGTCTGGGCACTCTCCCGGTGGGATAGGCATACTATACAAAGGAGTCCTATTTTCCGGTGATTGTCTTTATTCAGTTCCCTCTCTTAGTAGCTATAAAATGCCTTTTTATACAGATATACTGGCTCAGTTCGAGGACCTAAAAATCTTATCTAGTCCCAAAATCGAATATTGTCTTCCAGCGCACGGACTTCCAATAAGGGGTGTTGATGAATTTAAAAATGCCCTTATTGAAAACAGGAAAAAACTTGAGACCCTAGAAGAAATGATCTTAGAAATAATTAGTGAGGAAAAAAGTGAAGATATTATCAAAAGTGAGATAAGTGCCAAATTATCAATTAATTATGATTTTACAAAGTATATTTATGTCACAATAACTACAAAGGCGTTCCTCCATTATTTGTATAATACCGGTAAAGCAACCTTTGTAATTGAAGATGGAATCTTAGAATGGGTATCCTTACAGAAATCTTTTAAGGAAAAATCATAATTATCAATTATGCATAAATTTCCCGTATTTATCATTTTCTTATTGTTTTTATCAATTATGGGCCCAAGTATGGCAGAAGCATCCACTTATGATGTAATAGTCGTTAGGGGAGATATTTTAATTGACTATACAGTTGCGCAAGCTTATTCTCAGAAGGAAAAAATTCCCATATTACTGACAGACCCGAAGACCCTTTCAGGATCCTCAAAAAGAGAGCTTATGGGATTTTATGACGAGGGTGCAAGAAAGGTCCTTATTATTGGTGGAACATCTGACGCCATCTCAGAAAGCATTGAGGTTGAAATAGCTAGCATTGGCTATGAGGTCAAAAGGATATGGGACTGGGACCGGGCGGGTACAGCCGCACGTGTTGCTATAGATCTATGGAAGTCTTCAAGGGAGTCAGTAATTATTAATGGAAATATTGAGGAATCATACCTTATTGCTTCAAAATTTGCAATGAAGAGGGAGATACCAATTCTCATCACAAATGAAAATGATCTTCCACCTTCAACACAAGATGCACTAGAAAAGATAAATGCCAGAAAGGTCTATGTCGTGGGGCCAATGATATCAGACAATGTTGTAAAAAGCCTCACCTCAAAAGGGATAACTGTAGAGAGACTTGGAACGGACATCAATATTTCAGATGTAAAAAATCTAAATGAGGAAGAGATGAATCTCAAAATTGACATAATCTCAATGCTATCTGGATTATTTATAGGGGCTGTGGCAATATTCATAATTTTTAGATTTAAAAAAGACGATTCTGTGCCTGTGTTTGTCTTGACCGAGGATGAGAGGAAACTTATCCAGGCACTTAAGAACGGTGAGGACAGGCAAGAAAGACTTCCGGAAGCTACTAACTTTTCTAGGCCGAAGATCACAAGGCTTGTGATGGACCTTGAATCAAGAGGAATTATCTTCCGAGAAAAGAAAGGAAAGACATATAAAATAAAGCTAGATAAACCCATCAAGGATA
>JBDKUY010000015.1:0-7336 GCA_039679445.1 Methanofastidiosum sp.
AAGATGGGATTCAAAGAGCAGTTCTTACTGGAGAAGCACTGGTGCGGCGAGGACTGTTATATTTTTGGCAGGGTAATTGATTAATTTTAAGGTAAGTAAATCTCACCATCAATTACAGTTACAGCTGAACTTATCAATTTAGAGGTAAAGCAACTATACTCATCTTTTGTTAGATTAATTACAACTCTCCCAGGCCTTCCCATTATGTCGCCCTGCTCTGATTTGATATTGACTTCTTTTCCACTAAATTCAATTATGCCATTAATCAAAAGATACGCACCAAGCGGCCCCTGCGCAGAGCCTGTTACTGGGTCTTCCCTAACACCATAAAGGGGTGCAAAGAATCTTGAATGTGCATTAGAATCTTTATCAAAAGTTTCAGTTGTAAAGACGCAAACTCCCGGGAAGTTATATTTCCCGCAGAACTTCTCTAACTTAGAATAGTCATAGTCTATATTTTTTAACACATCCAGCCCAATAACTGGAACGTAAAGATAATCAAGATTTTTCTCTCTCATTATTAGGTAAGATAGATCAATTTCATCCTCTTTAATCTTTAAGGCGTCAAGGAATCCAGGCATATCGATATCCTCTCTCACAAATGTTATCTTTGGGGAATGCAAGATTACCTTAATCTCTTTATTTGATTTTATCACATCAACTGTTATGGTGCCGATCATCGCCTCAACTTTGAAGGAATACTCACCGTCTTTTTCCATGCCAAACTTTCCTTCTTCGGCTAAAGCATGTAAGCTTGCAACTGTAGCATGTCCACAGAACAGAACTTCTTTTGAAGGGGTAAACCACCTAATCCTAAAGTCGGCTGTATCGCTAGGCAGGACAAACGCAGTCTCAGAAGCATTAATCTCATTTGCTATTGATAGCATCTCTTTGTCAGTTAATCCTTCAGCAGATGGAACAACTCCTGCTGGATTTCCCCCAAAGGGTCTGTCTGTAAATGCATCAACCTGCTTTATCTTATAGTGTCTCATAAAACTAGTAAAGAGCAATTCAATAAAAAATTATCTGATAACGAATTATTAAAAAGCAATAGATATTTAAAACTAAATGATTATTTCAATCTAATGGAAACAATAAGGCAGACTCTAAAAGCTCCAAAAAATCACGAAGTTAAGATAAAAATACCTGATTATGTTAATGAGAATGATTCTGTAGAAGCAATTGTTATTATTGGACTTGAAGACCAAAAGAAAAAGATCGAAGAATTGAAAAAAGCAATGAATGACAAACTATTCTTAGAAGATCTTAATCAAATAAGAAATGATTTTGAAGGTGTCGATTTAGAGGATTGGGACTAGAATGGAGTATAGATGAAGATATTCCTTGCAAATCTTGATCCTGTTATAGGCTCAGAACAGGGAAAAATTCGTCCAGTTCTTGTTATTAGTTCAGAAGAAATAAATAGAATATTACCAGTTGTAAATGTTTTACCAATAACGTCAAAAAAAGAAAATAGACAGATATATGCTAACGAAGTTATGCTTCCAAAAGGAACTGCTAACATGGACCGAAACTCTATTGTTTTATGCTATCAAATTAGAACATTAGATAAGATTAGATTAATTAAAGAATAGGTCAAATAAAGAGGATTTATTGAAAAAGAAAGTGTTAGAAGCGTTGGCATTTCAATTAGAAATTTATAGCTAGATAGGTGGTAAGTTGGAAGCGTCAGATAAGAAATTAATTTCATACGACTCGGATTGTGACATTCTTTTTGTTCATAGCGGCTATGGGTCAGATGAAAAATTCAAAGGAAATTTTGATGTTGGGGATATTGTGCTTGATGTTTCTAACAAGGGAAAGGTCAGAGGCATCGAAGTAATTAACGCCTCAGAATACCTACAATTAAATTCAGATATGCTAAATCACCTCACAGATTTTGAATTTCATGTTGCCCAGTATAAAAACAGGATAGGGATAACCCTAGTACTAATAGCCGACCAAATTAAAAAAGAAAAAGACATCATTGTTCCTTTGGCAATGGCATTAAGCTAATTATATTACGAGATTAATTAATTCTTTATTCAAAATCTTAGTCTTTTATAACAACATATTCTGCCAAAGCCCTAGGCGTTGGAATTGGAGAATTGTCTTCTTTTAGGCCATCTAAATGCATTTTGATAGCGCCATACATATTTCTTTCAACTTCTTCAACTGTTTTCCCAGTTGCTACGCATCCTGGTAATTCAGGAGCATAGGCTGAATAGTTTCTATTTGTTTTTTCAATAATTATAAGGAACTTATACATAATGTCCACGATGAATTATGAATTGTATCATTTATGAAGCCTAAGTATATTAAGATTACTTGGATAAATTATACTATAAATAATCAACGATGGACGTGATACTCTGACAAGATTCAAGTGTGAATGTGGGAGTGATGAATTCATATCAGAGCCTAATAGTTATGACATTGTAATAGTGGAAGAAGAAATAATAATAGATCACAGCGAAATAATAGAAACATCAAAATACTATTGTCGTGAATGCGGAAAAGAATATGAAGAGATTGATGGAATACTAGTTGAATCTAAAAAAGAATAGAAATCTATCTCCCTTTCATATTGACAAGCATTACGCCGAATATTGCAAATAGACCGCCTATAATAGATATTGATCCAGGTATCTCGCCAAGCCAAAGCCAAGCTATGATAATTGAAAGGAATGGGGATATGGCTAGGAAGCTTGTTAGAATGGAAACTGGCATCTTAGCTAATGCGTAAGTCCAAGTGAGGTATGCTCTGCCTGCTGGGAATATACCAAGATAGATTATGGAAAGTGTAGAGTCAATAGATGCCGTTCTTATATCATTTATAAATCCAGGTAAGAATACTAAAAGGAATAGTGTTCCGCCCCAGATTGTGTAGGCAGTTAGATCAACAAATTTGTATTTTTTTAGATAAGGTTTTTGCAAGACAAATGAAAGGCTAGTTGAAAATGCAGCAATAAGTATCAAGATGGCCCTTGGGTCAAATGATATTCCCCCACCTTCACCTAGAGATATCAATGCAACTCCAAAAAAACTTATGAATATGCCTATCCATCCCCACATCTTTAACTTCTCTCCTAAGATAGATGATGCTAAAAGAGCAGTGAAAATAGGTCCTGAGGCGATAAGTAGGCTTGCAGCCCCTGCTGTGACAGTTACCTCCCCATATGAAAGAAGTGCATGGTACACTGTTACTGATAGAAATCCTATTAGTAAAATCATGGGGAGATCCTTCTTTTCAGGGAGTTTTACTTTTTTATAAGAGCCATAAATTACTAAAAAAGCTGAAGCTACAAGAAATCTCAAGAGTGCAAGGTGCCCGGGTTCATATGATTTAAGGCCTGCCCTGATCCCTGCAAAGGCTGATGCCCAAAGGAACAATGTTATAGTTAGAGCCAGAGCAGTCTTTCTATCAATCTTTTTTAGTTTAGAAAAATCAATTGGCATCTTATCAGGTCTTCTATTGCCACAGGCAAATGGATTAGAGAATATAAAACTTACTAAAGTTACAGGGCGTTTTAATATAAACTAGAAATAAAAAAATTGTTTTATCTAAGAAAAGAAATTAATAAAAAAATATTTATTCTTTGAATTTGCCGAGTCCGAACTTCTTCATGATCCAGTCTATTGGTAGGCCTCTTGATGTTATTGTCACTGGATTTGTTATTAATCTATGTGTTGGAGGGCTTGCTTGGTATGCTGGGGCGCCAAATACAATTGTTCCAGAAAAATTAGCCCTGTATGTCCAAGCCCAAACACTGGGATCCTCAGAGATTTTAATTGGACCAGAAAGTTTTGTTACATATTCCGATGCATCTTGGAATTCCTCAAAGTCAACATTTAAAATAAGTGGAAATCCAAGTATATTTTTAATTGAAGGGTCGTATATTTTTATTGTTGGGTCATAGCACTTATCAACGGTATCACAAGGATATAAAGTACTTGTTACTGTTATTATCTGTCCAACTTTTACTCTTTCGGGAGTTGCAGTAGCTGCATCTGAATTGTCAGCCATTGTTGAAGCTACTCCAAAAACACTTACTATAAATAGTAAGGACATCAATATTGCATATATCTTCTTCATAATTATCACCTTTATAATTACTAAATAGGAGTTCTAACAATATTTAAACTTTTGCCTTCTCTATTTTAGATAATTATTAACCAATAAAATAATATATCATAAGTTCAACGGGTAATTACATGGATGAGTTTGAAGTGAGTAAGATTAATAATTTACTTTTGAGAAAGCAGCATCTCTCAAGTGAAGCTAAAATCCAAAGTATACCTCAAGTTACAAAAGATATATGGGGGCTTCATGCTACCTATGCCAGTACGCCTTACCTGTCTCTTTTTAATAGGGTGATTAATTTCAGAAAAGAATCTCTAGATAGAGAACTTCAAGAAAAAAAGGCTTGTTAAGATCAGGTGCGTTAGGAAAACTGTTCATATCATACCAAAGGAAAATGTTTCCGCCGTCTTTTCGGCAACTAAAGAATCAATCCAAATTAATTCTGAAAAGTATTACAAATTCATGGACGTGACAGAAAGTGAGTACGAGGCAGCTTCAAAATCTATTCTTGAACATTTAGGAAGTAATGGCCTTAATGCAAGTGAAATCAAAAAAGAGCTTCATGCTGAAATAAACTTATCGCCCATAATAAACTATATGTGCGATCTTGGGATTTTGGTGAGAGGACTACCCAAGGGGGGATGGAAAAGTAATACCCATACATATTACAGAACGGATAAGTATCTCCCGGATATTAATCTTAGTGAATATGGTCAAGGTGAGGCAAGAAAGATAGTAGTATCACAGTACCTGTCCTCTTTCGGACCGGTAACTCTAACGGATATATTCTGGTGGGCAGGTTTTCCAAAGACTGAAATAAAGAAAATACTTGATGATTTAAGTGGCATAGAGTATGTTAATATTTCTGGGATTGGAGGGCATATAGTTTCTGACAAAGATGTGAATAAAATAAAAAATGTAAGTGAAAATAATAATCATAACATTAATCTTTTGCCTGCGCTTGATCCATACATAATGGGGTACAAGGAGCGGAATAGGTATCTTGATAAGGAATACTTTAATTATATTTTTGACCGCTCCGGCAATGCAACGACAACGATTTTAAGCAACGGGAAAATAATAGGCGTTTGGGATTTTGAGGAGAATCCTAGTCCAGTGGTAAAAATATTTATGTTTGAAGATCAAAATATTTCAAAAGAGATTGAGAAGAAGGCAAGAGAATTGGGAAGTTTATTTATGAAAAGGAAGTTATGGTAAAAATATGCGATGATATGACGCCACTTGATAAAAGAACTATTGGTGGCTTTATGACCACGCTAAAGATGTGAGGTTAGTTGATTATATGGAAAAGGTAGTCTATGAACATGTTGAAGTAGAAAAGATGCTTCACAGGCTTAACGTCTGGTTTCTCCCTTTCAGATGGGGATCCAATATCTATAGAGGGTGTGAGCATGACTGCGTCTATTGCAATGCTAGATACACCCATGAATATCTTGGAATGAAAGAAGGCGAATTTGCCCGAAAGATTATAGTCAAAGACAATGCGGCTAGCGCTTTAGATAAAGAGTTCTCAAAAGAAAAGTGGAACAAAAATCTAACAGTAAATGTTTCTACTGTCACAGACCCCTACCAGCCGGCAGAAAAAGAGTTTGGAAACACAAGAAAAGTATTAGAGGTATTTTTGAAACATCACAATGCGCTTATGCTTACAACAAAATCTGATCTGGTATTGAAGGACATTGATATCCTAAAAGAAATATCTAAGACGGGATTTCTTAATGTCTGCATGACTATAACGACTCTTGATCAGTCACTCAGCAATATGGTAGAGCCAAGGGTGCCAAAAGTTGAAAAAAGATTAGAAGCAATTAAAAAATTAAAGGATGCGGGGATCATAGTTGGTGTTACAGCTATCCCAGTACTCCCATATATCTCAGATGGTGAAGAAACTCTAGAAGAAATGATAAAGACTTTCTCCGATCTAAATGTTGACTATGTTATAGTTGATGTCCTAAATTTCAAGGGAGAGACAAGGCAACGTATGACTAAATTTTTGGAAGAATATGACCCTTCACTTATCACTAAATACGAAGCACTCTACCAAACTGACTACTGTGATAAGGATTACTCGAAAGGTGTTAGGAAAATTACAAATAAGCTTGTCAAAAAGTATGGTGTTGATCACTACGACAAGATGTTCTCATACAGAAAGAATAAAGAAGCCAAATGAAAAATCGTTTTTATGACAAAGGTCTTAGGTATCATAGGGAGCCCGAGAAAAAACGGAAACACCCACATCTTAGTTGATAAGGTATTAGATGGGGCAAGATCTCAAGGTGCATATACAGAATCCATTTTCTTAAATGATTTTACAATCAAAGAGTGCGACGGTTGCCATGCGTGCTGGAAGGGCTTAGAGTGTGCTAAAAAAGATGACATGAACGGCCTCTATCAAAAAATAATTGGTTCTGATATCCTTGTTTTTGGAACCCCAGTTTACTGGTACGGGCCAACTGCAATAATGAAGGCATTTATTGATAGGTTTGTTTATTTCAACTGCTCAGAGAATAGAGAAAAAATTAGGGGGAAGTCGGCAGTTGTTACAATACCTTTTGAAGAGGATGATGAGAAGGCTTCTCTTGCTACAGTTGAGATATTTGAAAAGAGTATTGGATATTTAGAGATGAATCTAACTGATGTGTTACTGGCACCAGGTGTTGGGGAAAAAGGTGCGATATTAGAGAAAAAGATAATTCTTGAGAGGGCTTACAATATTGGAAAAATGCTAGCTAGATGAACAATAATTGGTATGAATTTGGGAATTAAATGGGAATAATCTCGGAAATCCCTTATATATGACTCAGGTGACATTGATAATAAGGCGATTATTATGAAGAAAAATTACATAATAGGCATTGCAGTCATATTTTTGATTGCGATGGTAAGCATCAGTGCTGTTCTTTCATACAGAGGACAGGCAGACGCCACAACTACATGCCCAAACGAAGGCAACTGCGTTGGAAACGGTACTTGTGACGGAGATTGCGATGGCGACTGTGACCAGTCTAACTGTGAAGGCACATGCCCAAACAGAGAATCAAGACAGCAGAGAATAAGATCCTGCGGTATGTAAAAAAATAATTTTTTCTTTTCTTTTAATTATTAATTTTTTATCTAATCGCATATTTTCCGCCAAAATTAGAAAGATTTAAATAGTTTTCTAACTTTGACGGAATAATGGAGCTTTCAAAAGGAGAGTTATTGATACTTGAACAAATTGCAAAAGGAAAT
>JBDKUY010000016.1:0-7298 GCA_039679445.1 Methanofastidiosum sp.
AGTGAAATGTAAAGAACAATTACATTTGATTGAGAACTTCTTGCGCGTTGTTTAGAGCCTTTTGCTTAGCCTCTTCTAGCTCCTTCGCTTCATCTACATCTTTAATGAATTCCATTACTTTAGAATACGTTGTCTGATCATGCTCATATGCCGCATTAAGAATAGACATCAATACATCATTGCTAACCGGCGAATCATAGAAACGTAACGCCCGAATCAATGACATCAACTCCCCTTCCGTAAGTCCATTGAGATTGATGCCATAACTGTATCCATCCTTACTCTTCTTCATCGTTGTTTTAGCCATAACTTCTCCTTATTTTTCACAATGATATCAGATTTTTATAGGAACACAAGAACTAAATGAAACTTTCTGAACCATACCACACATGTCACTTCTTAATTTTCATCCTCGCTTTTTAATTATCATGTATCACTTCAGATTTTAAAATTGTAAAAAGAAAAAAGACCGCCTAAATATTAGACGGTCTTAATAGAGGAATTGAATATTACTTGCTAACTAAACCGTTCTCCGACAACCACTTACTCCATTCGCGCTCATACCACTTAGCATCTTCGGGACTTAACTTCTGCAACTCAGCTAAAAGCACTCTACTCTTTTCGCTTATGAGCTTGAGCTGATTAGCATGCTCTTTCATCGCTTGGAGTATTTGTTCTTTGGTCATATCTCTTTAAATATCTCAATCTTCTCATTGATTTTCTTAGCCGCACTTACCATTGAGCGCCGAATCTTTGACCGAATACCACCATAACCCCATGCCTTGTCTCCATATACTGCACAACCCCAAGAAATCTGCCCACCCGCCTCATCTTTAACTGTATATGTCATGGCCTTAAATCCATTAACTTTCATAGCAGGATCAGATTCATCACAAGCCGACCCAACCATAACATGCCCGCTCTTGTCTGTCTTGCCTATGAAAATAACTGGAATATTCATAATGTTTATATCCTATCATGTCATTCAGTGTGTGTCAATCCTTAATACCCCAATTACGAATCGTCCAATCATACCAGTTAGAAGATCCATGTTTTGCCATTCGCCGGTCATACTCTTCTTGCGTAATCCCTAAATCTTTCAACGCTTTTTCCATGTCCTTCTTCAACTCTACCTCATCATTGAACTCCTGAGAACAAACTAAACGAGCAAATGCAAACATAGCCTTGGGACGGAAAAAACAAATCTCCCAAGTGTATGTCCCTTCAACCTTCTTCCTTATCAATACATTCTTCTTGATTTTCATTTCTTGTGCCTGCCTTTGGTTGGATGACATACTTGACAAACGTAACCCTTAATGTATTCCTCTACCTTCAATCCCTTCTTCTCCGCAAACTTCAAAGCAACAGAAGCAGGATAGATAACCTTCTTCCCACATTTACAAACCAATTCAACTTTAGGCGGAAGATTATGACTCGGAGCACGCCCCCTTCGCTTAGGATTACACTTCGAACAAACAAACTTGGCTACATAATCAGCCGGTGTGTAAAGAATACCCTTCTCCTTCGCCATCTTCTCCGCATTCTTTACAATCAGTCCGGGAGACATCTTCTGCTCTACATTACAGTTTACACAAGTCAAAGTATTAGGAATCCCCGGATACTTGTTCCTCCTATACTTCCTCGCATGCTCCATCTTGTTTACTTTATCAATCTCATCACCATTGTCTAACTTAACTACCGTATCACGAATATCTTGCGTCAATGAATCCCAAACACCCAATGACTTCAAACTACCTGAATCAACATCCAAAACATTAATATTATGGAAGAACTCACTGACTTCTCCGGATTTACTTACCCGCTTGTTTACCCGAAGAGAATCCGGAGCATTGAACCTAACAAAAAATAGCTCCTGCTTATCCCTCGCCAAAAAAGCAGGCCAACAATCAATAGCTTCCATTTTACCCATTCTTTCTTTTTTCGTACCGGTCTAGATCATTCTTAACTTCATCCATCATAACAGAAAGACTATTAATGTCAACACTATTACCCATAATTCCGTAACGAGCATAAATAGACTGCTCAAGCTCATCTAACGACTTGAATTCACCTGACTTAACTAAACACTTAAACTCTGAAAACTTATAGAAAACTTGCTCCATATCCTTAATGTGCTTAGTATTCCCATGAGAAGCAGCATAAGTAGCAAGTTTGAGAATCCTTTCATCATTAATGCGAGCTATGTCTTTGTTATTCATTGTCACTCCAGATTTTTAAAGAAAAAGGAGGTAGATCCATTTGAATCTACCCCCTTTTAGCTATCACTTAGTTAGACCGTCTCAGCAACCGGGGCCGCAGCAGTCTCAGCAACCGGAACCTTCTGCGCTTCAGCTACGGTAGTCTTGCGCTTCAGAACCGGCAGAGCTTCCTTGCGATATCGGAAACAGAACCTCTGCTTCTCCAGCTTCTTCTTACCAACCTCAAGCGGCTTCCGAACCAGCTTGTGATTGTACGCGATATGACCCCACGCATTAGAGACCGACCCGCGATTGTCACTATCCTTCTGATGAGTGGCAATCAGACGAGGACTCAGAAGCGACGTAGCATGATAACCGGCCCGTAGCTTCGTAAGACCCAGAGTCATACCGAACGCAATCAGCTCGGCCCGGTTATAAGAACGCTGATGCCGCATCCAATCCGTCATCTTCTCCTGAATCGTACCTTCGCGCATTCCTAGATCAATCTTCTTACTCATAACTTACTCCTAACTTTACTTTGTTTGTTTGACTTACTTCGTTCCTTATTTCGATTTACACTATATCAGATTTTGTTTTTATTGCAAGAACAATTTCAATTTATTTTAGGGCTCCTTTCGCATGCATCATTCAGTGTGTGCTAATCATTAACAAGTTCAGCTACATACTTCCCAGCTCGAACCTTATTCTTCAGAACAAACATCCCGTCTTCCAACTTCTCCTTGATCTTAACAGGAAGCTTCGAATCTCCCTGCCAACCCCATTTATCATAACTATCTCCGGGAGGACAATCTTGATCACCAATAATATCAACTAAGTAAGTCTCTACCCAGTTGATCCGCTTACTTTTTTTCACCTCTCCAATACAGTACATCGCCCAAGTCTGATTCTCTTTCTGATTCTCGTTGGCCCGGTCCCATGTCTCGTAAATACAATCACCAATCTTCTCCATGATCTGCTCGACGTCAAATTCCTTATTAGTGGCCTCGAACGTACCTTCAGCCAAACCCTCAGTATCAAAGTCATCAGATACACTAACCGTCACCGTCCAAAGCTTCTTACCATCAAACTCCAACTTGGCTGAAGCAATCTCTTTCTTACTCGCCCACCAACCTGTACTGAATGCCTTGCCTAACTTAATAGCCTTGGCCAACTTCTTCGTCTGGGGCTCGTAAAAATCAGTCAGTCCACAATGAGAACCGTCACCCATGAACTTAGCAAATATCTCTTTCATCTTGCTCCTTAATTTCAATCATCCTACATTATTTAGTGGAAGAAGTCAATTACTTTCTTTCACTAACTCCTCAATCCTATCTACTACCATATCCCTAAGATAAAAGAAAGCTTGCGAATAAGGGAAACACTCCTGTAACCGATAATTGAAAATCACTTGCTCTAACTCTTGAACAAACTTCTTAGCATCAGGAATCTTGTGAAATTTCCCGGCACGCTTCCTCGCATCATCTAAAGCTTGCCGATATCCAAAACGATCTTCCTTACGAGAAGTACATAATTCCTTGTACTTCTCTAATATCATCTCTACCTTGGTTCGCCTTATACGCTTATGCTTTTTCATGTTTTTCCTCTATAAAAATCAACCGCGTCCTCAATTACCTTTTCTCTGTCATTCGAATATCTAACAGTACTATCACTAGGATATTCATCACTAAAAGTATTGTAAACGTCTATCACCGTCTTGTATACAAACTCAGTACCTTCCTTATCCTCAATCTCATAAACACCAATACTGCAAATCTGATTGTTAATACTGGAAAGACTATTGCTCCTACGAATACCATTTCTAAAATAAAGAATTCTCATTGTCACTCCTATTTTTCACTACTATATCAGAATTTTCACAAAAAGCAAGATTAATGTTTTACCACACAAACATTCGAAAACTTCTGACATAATTGACATACCTTGCAACTCATCCGACACATGCTATATCCCTTTACCTTCGCCTTCTTGTTAGGTATAATCTTGAATATCCCACGAATCCCTACCTTGCTAAACCCACTACCATGTATAACAAAATCCCTAACCCTACTGAAATCAAGATCACTCCTAGACGTGTATGCATAAGTCACTATCCCATAACGCTTTAGAATTCTGGCAATCTTCTCCATCTTATCCACACACTCTTGAGAATTAAAATCGCCACTTTCATTTACTCGTAACGCATTAAAGGGATTCTTCTTGAAAGCATTAATCATAAGAAATTGATGGGCAAAGTCTTCTGCATTAACCTTCTTCCAAAAAATAGCTTGCTTCTTACGATAAGGTAACACTTGCGGATAAAGATATTCCGCCTTAAGAGCATAACAATGAGCACCTTGTAAAGATGCCTTACATAGATTAAGCTTCTTAGAGGGACAATTAGTAGCAGTGGCCATATTGAAAATTGCGGTAGTAGAAGGAAGTTTTCTGTTACCCTTGTCGTTCAATAACCGATATAAGGGAAGATTCTCAGACTTGTACTTAATAGCAGAAAATGCCTTAAGTACACTCAGCTTCGGCGCATGTAACTCTTTCCATTCAACATATTTCATAAACATTCCTTTATTTGTTGAAAGCATCCTAATCTATTTTTCCACTAAAGTCAATCTCTATCTCAATCTTTCTCTTTAGCGTAAATCTAGTTCTCCTTTCCGCCGCCCATAATAAGGAAAGGCTTCACTAAAGTCAAGCTAATAATATGGAAAAATAGTGTAAAAAAAAGAGAACGCCGGAGGAACGATCATGGGGGGAGGATATATTACCCCTCACAAAAGAATCACGGCGTTCTCATCAATATGAATAATAAGAAAACTAACTAGGCTTTATCCCACTTTTTTCTTATATATGTACCATTATGTAAAGAATTTTTCTTCCAGTTATCAACCTCCCATAAAGGACGTAGATTTTTATAATTGAAGCATCTTTTCTGATCTTTTATTTTAACCAAGTCAAAAGAAGCACAAGGTATAATATGATCAATACTCCAACCTTCTCTCCCATAATTATCCCAAGTCATACCTCGCAAAAACTGAGATTCAATGTGTTTTTTAAGAAAATCAACAGAACATCCAATCAAATCTAAAGTATGTTTCGTTTTTCTGACTCCTTGCCATTTTAAAGCACTATTAAGTCTAGTCCTCAACGAACGAGTTATTCTATATTTCGGATCTGATTCCATCCTTTTTCTATGATATATCTTAGACTCTTCTGTGTGCTCTTCTCTATATCTTTTGTTCTGTTGTCGAATCTTATCAGCATTCTTCAATCTCCAACCTTTTCTATATTTTTTAATTCTAATTTTATTTTTGCGACGATAATTTTTTGCAATCCAAGGATGTTCTTTTTGATATTTCCTAGTTTGTTCTTTTACAGAATCTCTTTGATAATATTTCTTACGATATCTAATAATCTTATCTTTGTGACTTTTGTTGTAATTACTACTTGCTTTAGACGTACAATGTTTACAACGAGGTTTTAATTTTTCTTCTCCATCTTTATATTTATGACCTTTTTTGCGGAAGTAATTAACATTGTTTGGATATCGTCGTTTACATTTTGTGCATACTTTTGTTTTTGTATGCGCAGGTTTTACATTATTAGAATCTCTCCTTTCTATTTTGTTTATTTTTAATATTTTACGTATGGTTTCAGCATTACACTTGAATTTTTTTGCCAATTCCGTGGATGAATAACCCTTTTTATATTCAGATATTATAAAACCATAATGCTCTGTCGAAATAATGCGCCTACCCATATATCACCAAAAAGCAAAACCCCGAACAATTATGTGAAGCGACCAAGCTCCTGATAATAACTGTCGGGGTTCCGCGTATTTTAGTTATAGTAATGAGTCTTGGTCGCTTAACTTCACAATAATATTATACAAATATTACGACCAAATACCTCTATTTAATTCGATAAATTGAACCATTAACTTTTATTCTATAAACATTATTTATGGGTATACTCTTCCAATTTCCCCGACCATTAATCCGGCCCTTTTTATCGTATCTTACAGAATTACAATCAAATAGAGTGATTAAATTATTTTTTTCGTCTCTAAGGCGTCTATCAGAATTGTTTCCAGACGGAGCTTTAGCATAAGTAGGCTTTCGAACATGTAACCTATACGAAATTCTGCGCCTACTTCCGTCAGAACGTTTTATAAAATGTATACTGCCAATCTTATTCCCTGCTGACAAAATCAATCTCTTTACATTTCGAACTTTATCCCTTGTCCGCTTAAACGTTAATTCTTGCATACTTATTCCTTTATTTTGCTATCATTATACCATATTCATATTAAACTTCAATAACTTTCTCTATGTAATTTTCCAAGCAAATAAATCAACCGGTCATTGTCACTCCTGTTTTTTAATACTATCACTATTGTTTTTTAACATTGTCACTATTGTTTTTAGCTTCTCTTGGACTTCGTTTCAATCCACGCGCTTTTAAATAACGCGACTACCTTGCTTTATTTGTCACTTCAGCTTTTACTACCTTCTTCTTCCCATATCCCTGAGTCGCGGTTTTCCATTCTATCTTTCCACAAAATTTCCAACCATCCTTCATTTTAACGACTATATCACTTTCCTTAGCGCGAACATATTCAGTGCATACCTTACCCGACGTATCTACACTCTGCTTTTTTAGTGTCTTCATATACTCCTTTTATTATTAACTTATTATACAAAGAAGATGGCAAAAAATTATTGCTCCTGAACCTTAACACTACTTGGGTCCAGATCATCCGAAAGTGGAACAGAATCTAAATGCTCATGATTAACTATCCGCTCCATATAGTCTTTTTTAGAACTATAAACTTCACTATCTTGCTTCTTCTTTAGTGAATTCGTTCTAGCACGTAAATTACAATGCGGACATATATATACGAACTTGGTCTCTAAATCAGTACTACCTATCATTGACCCACATTTGCAATAACCTAAATACTTGAAAGCTTTAGGCGGGGGCTTCGGTGGCGCTTCATCCTTCTTTACTAACTTTTCAGCAGCTTCCTTTAATAATGTAGACTTATTCTTACTTCCCTTTGGCCTACCGCGCTTATGACTCTTTATC
>JBDKUY010000017.1:0-72465 GCA_039679445.1 Methanofastidiosum sp.
ATGCACAAACCTTTTGAGAAGTTGTTCATCATACGCTGGTCGTTTATGACGTTCTCTATTCCGACCTCGGATATCTTCTTCTTGATAATAGGCCATACTGTAAATTCCCAGAGTTTCTGTTTCTCTATTTCATTTAATTGTTTTTTTAAAGTCTTATTTTTAGGGCCAGAATATTCTCAAAAATCAATAAATGAGTACTTTGGCCTTCTTTTTTCTGTTTATTAATTTTCAAATGCTTATCAATTGAAAAAGAAATAGATTTATATTCGATAAAAAATTAAATAAACTGATTCGGAGAGTTTAATAGCCAGACACCACTAGGATATTCTTCTCTCCGAGCTACCTTATGATTGTTTTACTTTGGCCAGATTACTGGAGAGAATAACGAATATCTTCGCAAAGTGAAATAATACTAAAAATAAGTTACACTTAAATAATAAAACATCTAAATTGTTCTAGTTGAAAAAATGTCAAATAATGATTATTACCATAAGAACTTTGAGGAAATACTTTCAGGATTATCAACTTCCCAAGAAAAAGGATTAACTTCAAAAGAAGTGAAAAAACGTTTAGCTCAGTATGGAAACAATGAACTGGAAGCAAAGATTAAAATTCCTTTGTGGTTATTACTTCTGTCCCAATTCAAAGAATTATTAGTAATAATTTTAATCATTGGAGCGCTAATTTCTTTTTTTATTGGAAGTTATAGAGATGGAACAATCATATTTCTTATAGTGATTGTAAACGCAATAATAGGATTTGTTCATGAATACAAAGCAAATAAAATTATAGAGAAATTGAAAGGCCTTGTCAAATCCCGTGCAAAAGTTATCCGAGATGGGGAGTTGGCGGAAGTATCCCAGATGGAACTTGTGCCAGGCGACATTATCAAATTGGAAGAAGGGGACAAAGTTCCGGCAGATACAAGAATTGTCCAATGCTCCGATTTCAAGACAAATGAATTTACACTAACGGGAGAATCCCTGCCACAGGAAAAGAATAACGAGCCTATTGCAGCTGAAGTAGGAATTGCGGATAGAAAAAATATGGCATACACAGGCACGACCGTAGCATCAGGAAATGCTATAGGGGTCATAGTTGCAACAGGTATGAAAACTGAAACAGGAAAAATTGCAAGTTTAACTGAAGAAACTAGTGGAGTTCAAACTCCTTTGCAGAAAGAACTTCGACTACTAGCACGAGAATTAACTCTGATTGTTGTTGTAATAAGCGTTGGGCTTTTCACTTTGGGGGTACTACAAGAATTCTCCGTATACATGAGTTTGGTATACGCATTAGGGGTTGCAATGGCAGTTGTACCCCAGGCTTTACCTGCAGAAGTTACAGTAGCATTATCAAATGGGAGCAACTATCTTGCAAATAAAAAAGCAGTTGTAAAGTCATTGCCTTCAGTAGAAACACTTGGTTCAACGACAGTAATATGTACCGATAAAACAGGAACCTTGACAAAAAATGAGATGACAGTAAGGTCAATCTGGTTCAATGGTGGGGAATATAAGGTGTCTGGCATTGGTTATCAGCCAGAAGGGTATATTTCTGACAATGAAGGTAAACCTATTTCTAAAGAAAAAATAGAAGAGCTAAAAAAAATTCTTAAAGCCGCATCTATGGCATCTAACGCAGAAATACACCTCCCAGACAAAGAACATAAAGAATGGTATTGTATTGGCGACCCGACTGAAGCAGCACTTATTACTGCGGCCACCAAAATAGGTATCGATTGCAACGAGGAAAATAAAACATGCCCGGAGATGCAAGAATTTTCTTTCACGTCAGAGAGAAAGCGGATGGGATCAATAAGAAAGGAAGAATCAGGCCATTTTTTATATATTAAAGGGTCAGTTGATAGCATCCTCTCAATAAGTAAAAACATACATCTCGAGGGCAAGGATACTCCATTAACAGAGGAACACATTTCTACTATAAAAAAGGCGAACGAGGTTTATGCCGAAAATTCAATGAGGGTACTGGCCATTGCGTATAAGCCATTGGATTATGGCGGAGAATGTCAGGCTGAAGAAGTAGAAAAAAATGTTACTTTTTTGGGAGTTGTGGCAATGATGGACCCTCCAAAAGAAGGGGTCAAACAAGCGATTTCTGATGCAAAAAAAGCCCATATAAAAATCTTTATTTTAACTGGAGATCATGCGCTGACTGCAGAAGCAATAGGTAAAGAGATAGGGCTTTCCGAGTACGGCAAAACTCCTATCATAACTGGAAAAGAATTGAAAGAATTGAACGATGAAAAATTAGTTGAGTTTATTAAAGGAAAGGAGTCAATTATTTTTTCAAGGGTTGATCCTGAAGATAAGTTGAGAATTGTCAAAATATTAGAAGAGCAAGGAGAAATTGTCGCTGTTACAGGAGATGGGGTAAACGATGCCCCGGCACTAAAGAGGGCACATATAGGAGTTGCAATGGGATTGAAAGGGACAGAGGTCGCTAAAGAGGCATCAAATCTCATATTGCTTGATGATAACTTTGCCACATTGGTCGATGCGATAAAAGGAGGGCGAACAATTTACAATAATTTAAGAAAAACAGTTTCCGCATCCATGACCACAAACAGTGGTGAATTAACATTAGTTTTGATAGGGCTTTTAGGGGCGGCCCTTTGGGATTACCCTATACCGATACTTGCCGCACAAATACTTGCGATAGATCTCCTTGGGCAGATAATGCCTCTTACATTTCTTACCTTTGATCCTCCTGATCCAGATATTATGACTAAACCTCCCCGAAAGCCCAGTGAACACATATTCAATAAATTTTCCGGTGCAGAAGTTATGTCATTAGGTATTATAATAGGCGCCCTAGCTTTTATGAATTTTCTATTATTTATGGACAGGGAAGGGATTACACTTACAATAGAAAATCTTGATAGTATTTTCTATCTTAAAGCAACGACACTCAGCTACTGTACAATTGTTTATTGCCAGTTTATTAACACATTAGAAAGAAGATATGTATACACATCTATTTTTAATAGAAATTTCTTTTCGAATAAAATATTGTTGGGTTCCATAGTCATTTCAATGGGCTTAGTATCCTTAGCGATATACGGGCCTGGGATTAGTGATTTTTTATCTTTTGGGAGTATAGGAATACTCGATTGGGGATATGTACTCTTTTCAGCAGGGCTGTATCTAATAGTATATGAATTATTAAAACTTATTAAAAAAATGGCATTAAGGGAAAAAATCTTGCCTTTACAAATTATTAAGGCCAGATCCTATTAAACGAATTGGCCCTATCTTTTAATAGAAGTTGGGAATGTTAAAGGATCCTTTAATGAATAATTAAAAATAAAAATTATTTTTGATTTAAGAAAATGCTACAAGAGTTACTCCCATCGACCTTTCAACTTCTTTTAACTTGACAACATCACTTTCTGGGATTTTAGCATAGGCTGGGGGCTTTTCATACGCCAATAGTATTACTCCAATTTCATTCTCTAAAGCTTTAATCTTATCAAGAGTTTTGGCATCAACTTTTGCATAATCTGGACAAAACTTCATAATTTCACCTAACTAGATACTATCTAAGAATATAAATCATTTTTGATGGATGGATTGGCCAGCCGCTTTAGGGATTATATCTTTCCCTCAAGCCACCCTATTCTAATTCCTTCATTTGAATCAAACTCCGGGATGTAAGGCTTTAAATCCAAGACCGGTGTTCCTTCTATCATATCAATTCCTCTTATATGCAAGATTCCATCTTCTATCCTCAATAACTCAACTACAGATAATCCAATGAAGTTTGGCCTGTGTGGCGATCTTGTGGCAAATACACCCCTTGAGTGGTCATCAAGGTAAGGCTTAACTATAAGATGAGAATATTCTGATTTATGGAAATAAAAAAGAACTAATATATGTGAAAATCCATCAAGGTCTTTTAAACCATTCCTATATTCTGAAAATATCTCAATAGTTCCTTTATACTCCATTCCGTCACTTGAATCCTTTGGCACACCAACTGGCTCCTTAAAAGGAGAATGAACTAAGCCTATAGGCTTTAATTTTATTTCTTCCATGTAATGTTTTTTCAAAAGAAATATATATCTATTTTCTCCATAGAAAACATTTATTTAACTATTAAATTAAAAGAAGAATGTTTTTAAGAAAGTCTGCAGATTATTTTCTATGAAAGCTATAATAAAGCTAGATAAAGAAAATATAGAGCGCGTATATGAAATATATTCATGGAAAACTGATGTAAGTAGCCTTCAGTTTGTTGTTTCAGAAAAAGATGCAAAGGATGGCGTTTCCGGTGTTATAACTATAATTATGGAAGGAAATGACATGGATCTTTTCAAAAGGCTCATGCATGGGGGCCGAATGATGGGAATAGATGGAGAGATAGACAGGATTATAGAAACAGAGAGAATGAAATAAATAATTCTATTCCCCAAAAATATTTAAAGATGTTTATTTTTGACCTTTAACGGTGCTCTTATGACATTAAACATTGAGAAAACTCTAAAGAAGATAGAGGATTTCTACGGAGAGGTTCCTTTTATTCTAAAAGAGATATCAAAAGACGAAAAGGATTTCATTACTTCAGTACAGAAACTTTTTCATCTTATGGGGCCAAACAAGGTTTTCTCACCAAAAGAGACTGAACTCTTTGCAATAGCCAGTGCTGTTGGACATAATGGAAAACACTGCCTTGCATTTCATATTAAACAAGCCCTTAATTTTGGGGCAACTGAGGAAGAAATATTTCAGGTCATTTTAATAGCTTCCTTAATGGGCGAATCATCAGCACTTGCAATTGGACTTAGAAAATTAAAGGAGATAGAAAATGAAAGATGAACTACTAAGGAAGATTAAGGAAAAATATGGAGAAATCCCCTTCGTTACACAAGAAATCTCAAGGGATGAGGAATACTTTGTTCCAAGAACAAAAAGAGTCATTCATCTTATGGGTGGAAGCACATTAGATACAAAGACTGCAGAACTAGTTGCTGTGGCTGCTGCTACTGCCTTAAAGACTCCGTTTTGTCTTGATGTGCATATAAGAAATGCAATAAGCGCCGGTGCGACAGTGGATGAATTATTCAATGTTATCGAAATAAGTGCCCTTATCTCTGAATCCTCTGCTCTTGGTATGTCATTAAGAGAATACAGGAAAGTCATTGATAAAATGGAAGGCTAAATCCCTCTTTCTTTCTTAAATGTTTTTAAAATATCTGTTAAATCCGGCTTTCCGACTTCTTCTACTGAATACTTCACCCTTACCAGTGGTTTATTGAGTTTCATGAGCTTACCTATGTCTATAGGAGTTCCAACGATTACGGTATCGCAAGGAACATTGTTTATTGTTGTTTCAAGCTCTTCTACCTGCTCTCTGCTGTATCCCATTGCAGGTAATACTTTTCCAAGTTGTTTAAAATTTTCAAATATTTCTTTTATTGTACTTACTGCCCAAGGTCGTGGGTCTATTATCTCTTGGGCATTAAATTTTTTTGCCGCCACTGTTCCAGCGCCAAAACTCATGTTTCCATGTGTGAGTGTAGGTCCATCTTCAACAACAAGAACTTTTTTACCTTCTATTAATTTTGGATCTTCAACAAAAACTGGAGAATTTGCTTCGATTATAGTTGCAGTGGGATTAATTTTTTGGATATTTCTCTTTATGGTATCTACTTGATCACGTGTTGCAGAATCAACTTTGTTAATAATAATTACATCGGCCATCATTGCATTTGCCTCACCAGGGTGATATGTTAGTTCTTGACCCGCCCTCAATGGGTCAGCCAAAACAATATGCAAATCAGGTTTGAAGAATGGGAGGTCGTTATTTCCCCCGTCCCAAAGAATAACATCTGCCTCTTTTTCAGCTTCTCTCAATATTCTTTCATAATCAACACCGGCAAATACAACTGTACCATTTTCGATATGGGGCTCATACTCTTCTCGCTCTTCAATTGTACAATCTGCCTTGTCCAAATCTGCATAAGTTTCAAATCTTTGAACTGCACTCTTTAAGAGGTTACCATAAGGCATTGGATGTCTTGCAACAACAACTTTAAATCCCATACTTTTCAAGATGTCTCTGACCTTTCTTGTTGTTGGGCTCTTGCCACTTCCAGTCCTTACTGCACATATGCTTATGACTGGTTTTTTTGATATTAGCATTACGGACTTTGGGCCAAGAATAGAAAAATCTGCACAGCTTGAAAGAACAACAGATGCCTTGTCCATCACATAATTGTGGGAGATATCGCTGTAAGAGAGAAATACTTTATCCACGTTATATCTTTTAATCAAATCCCTCAATCGGCTCTCGGAATATATTGGTATGCCTTTTGGATATAAGGAACCTGCCAGCTCTTTTGGGTAGACACGATCCTCTATATCGGGTATTTGCGTTGCAGTAAAGCAAACAACTTCATATTTTGGATTATCTCTAAAATAAGTATTAAAATCATGAAAATCTCTACCAGCCGCCCCCATAATAATAACTTTTTTCTTCATTTTATCTCCTCTTTTTTATACGCTAAACTATATAAAAAGATGTCTATTTAATTTGTTAATGGCATTGCCGGAAATAAAAAATATTAAATATTTTCTTATTCCTATAGTTCTTATAGTTATACTTGCAGTATGTGAAACTTATCCACTTTACGGCAGATTTCCTTATCCCCTCTCATGGGATATATGGTACCACATGAGAATAGTAGAAAACTTTTCTAATGGATATTTTACTTTTGATCCAGTATCTTTTGGCCCAGAAGGGAGAATTCATACATATCCGCCTCTTTTTCATATTACCTTATTGGTATTATATAGAATATTAAATTTTGGAGGACTGTCCATTATGGACGCTGCAAGGATAATGCCAGCTATATTGTTCCCATTATCGGCGATTTCAACATTTCTACTAATAAACAAATTTTATGGAAAAGAAGTAGGGCTCCTATCATCATTTTTTGTGCTTGTCATACCAGTATCTCTTGACCGAGGGATAATCGCCTCCCCACAATCACTTGCCTTGGTATTAATCCCTTTGGGTTTTCTTACATACCTCTTAGGATTAAAAGAGAGGAAATATCTATACGCTTCAGGAATTCTATCGTCTGCCGTTTTTTATACACATGGACTCTCATTCATAGTATTTTTTCTTTCAATTATTTTATTCACATTTCTCTTGTATTTAGTCAAGAAAGAAATGAAACTCCAAAATTTTTTCATATTCACTTTAATAACAATTATTTTATCGTTCCCTTGGATTATCCAGCTTTTAATGCATGGTGTTGCATCAAATATTCCATATGGGGGCGTATTCAAGCTGGCTTTTTATCCTGTAAAACTTGGGTACATAACAATGGCCTTAGCTTTACCGGGAATAGTATTTCTGATACTCCGGAAGAGAGAAGAAGATTTGATGTTAATTTCATGGGGTACTGTGGCTTTTTTACTTTCAAGAAATTACATAACAGGCCTAGATCTCCTCCCGTTCAGATTCATAGAATTTTTGGCATATCCTATCGCTTTTTATTCCTCTTTTGCCATATTTGAATTTGCTAAAGAAAAAAGAAAGGAAGCTATTCTTGCAGCAATTATTGGCATTATGGTAATCGCTTCTTTTCCTGCTGCAGAATATGTTTCAAAGGTCAAACCGATGTTAGGCGCTGAGGAATATTCGGCCTTTTCTTATCTAAATGAAAATTCAATTCAAGATAATTTCACAGTTGCTTCTTCTTGGTTTACTTCGCCGATTCTTGGAAAAATTTCAGAGTTGAAAACAGTTGAGGGTGGATATGCTTCCGGGAGCTGGGATTATGTCAAAAGAAGCCAAGATATAAAAACCCTTTATTCTGGCAATTATTCCGTTATTGATACATATAATATAACTTATGCCTATCTTGGGCCAAGAGAGGTTGCAGAGTTTAAAAATAGTGAAAACTATTTAAATGCTTCCTCAATTGATAAGTTATACAGTACAGGTAAAACCTCTCTGTACATATTCTGGGGTGGTAATTATAAATAAAATTTTAACATACTCTACTCTGACTATACTAATAATCTCTGTATTTTCTGTAGGTTGTACTACTCAAAAAACTGATTTAGATGAGTTCGAAGCAAAACTTACAATAGACGAGTTCGAGAAAGCAAAGAGTATTGTTGGAGAGGCCTATATAAACCTGAAGATTAGCGAGGGAAAAATTAAGAGAGTTGGAGATATCTATTATGTTGATCTTGCATTTAAAGGTTCGAGGAGATATTTTGATTTCAATATGCTAGTTATTGATCCCTTGACAGAAAGGGATCTTGTGTCTGACCTAAAAACACCTGAAAATCTGGATTTTTGCAGAAATTATCTAAAATATAGAGGATTCCCTGAAGATCAAAATATAGTAATATTAAACAATCTCATCTCCAAAGACAGTTTCTCAAAAACAACTTTAAATGAAATAATATTAAGCGTAATAACTACACAAGCTCAATCAAAAGAAAGACAAGAATTATATAATAGTTACTTGAAAAAACTACCGCCCACAGTTTCAGACTTCATGGAAATCAAATTTCCACAGCCCTCTACTGATGCCATCAATCTAGCCGATTTATTTTTAAAAATATTCGAGAAAAATAAGTTTTTAGTTGACAATGTTGCAGAATCTGATTTTGAATATAACATGACTAGCGCTAGTATAACGCTCATTATGCAGAATCCATTTGAAAAATCCTACTATATTGACGAGGGAAAGGATGGTGTGCTTGACAAGTGGAGCCGATATATCTCAGGTAGTTTGAGTGAAGAATACTGGAATCTTGATAAACAGAATGGGTTTGAAGTAAAAAAAATATACAAGTACGATGCAGAGGTATGGAGAAATTTCTCTAATTTTGAGAAGGAGTACAGAAATACTGGAGAGTACCCGATTACTACAGACTTTTACAAAGAGTGTGTTCTCTACGATTATAAAGAAGAGGGTGAATATGGTATAATTATAGGAGTTATTACTGGGCCCTATGTTTACAAGCACTACGGTGCAGATAAATATTATCCGTTTGAGGCGGTAATAGACTTCTACGCAGGCAATACAAATATCTCAGACATAAACTTCCTTTATGACCAATTTGGGATTAGAAACAAGGGATGGATATACGTTGATAGTGACCTACCTGTAACTGAAGCAACTGATGCTAAAATTGAAGAAAAGGGAAAGATACTAGATGAAGTTGTAAGATTACTGATGGATCAACAAATTCTGATTCCTACAGTTCCAGAAGATAGACCTAACTCCCCCGCCATCGAGGTAAATTAAGATAGATAATCATCCAATTCGGGATAATTAACTCCAGTTAGAACTATTACAACCTTTAATATATCCGGTGAATTATCAGTGAGTGAAACGCCCCATATTATCTCGGCATTTTTATGGACTCTTTCTTCTATATGCCCAGTAACATTTGTTGACTCTTTGAGTGCTAGGTCTTTGTTTCCGATGATATTAATAAGTACACCCTTGACCTCATCTAATTCTAAATCAAACTTTGATTTTAAGGCCCTCTCATAAGAGTTTATAGTCTTTTTTTCTCCTTTTCCTTCGCCCACGCCAATATAGCAGGCCCCACCCTTGTTTATCACAGTCCTGAAATCAGCAAAATCGATGTTGACAAGACTTGGTAGTGCAAGGGAAAGATATAATCCTTCGATTTTTTCCCAAAAAGGGGAATAACCTCGAGAAAATATTGTTTTTTGTTCATCCTCTCGTATAATAAAAGAATTTGAATACATCTTCAATTCCGAAAACTTCTCTTTTGAATTCTCTTTGCTAGTGCTCAGTATGTCGTCTGCCCTTATCACAGGTATGGGGATGGCTTTACTATCCTTTGCCAACTTTAAAAGAATTGATGCCAATTTAATATTTGTATCGGCTAGATCAGTTAAAATAAATACAATATTTGCTATACTGAAAAATCCACGGAACTCTTCCTCTATTTTTGATGTTACTTTGAATATGCCTTGAATGCTTTCAGAAGAATCTATTTTATTTTTTAACAAGTCATTGACAAAGAATTTTTTCTCTGTTTTTAAGAATTTTAATCGTTCCTTGTCATACCCTATTGCCAATGTTTTTATATCTAGATTTTGGGGTTTAGTTTCTATTATCTTAAAGCTTTCATCTCCGAGTCCTATGACCATCATCTTAAGTTTCTGCGAATCGTTGTCCTTCTTAGACTGTTCCATTAAAGTTGTTTTAAGAAATTTTTTTATAAGGGTTGTTGTTTGTAAGTATATATGGAAGAACTATATTTTATCACAGGAAACAAAGGAAAATTCAAAGAAGCTAAAGATAAACTGGAATATCTCAATATTGAACTAATCCAAGTAAAAATGGAATATCCAGAGATTCAAGCTTCGGATCTTAAAGAAATAGCCCTATTCGGGATTAATTTTTGCAGCGAAAGGTTTAAAAGTCCCTTCTTTTTAGAAGACTCAGGACTGTTCATAGAAGAACTAAACAGCTTTCCTGGACCGTACTCAAGGTATGTCCAAGATACAATCGGAAATGATGGTATCTTGAAACTTCTATCGGGCGTAAAAAATAGGGGTGCTTATTTCAAATCAATAGTGGGGCTATACAAAGATGGCCCACATTTATTTGAAGGAATTTCAAGAGGTACAATCACAAATGGAATGAGAGGTCAAGGGGGATTTGGATTTGATCCAATATTCATCCCTGAAGAAAACTCGAGAACATTTGGAGAGATGACTACTATGGAGAAAAACGCTTTCTCCCATAGAGGCAAAGCTCTTGAGATAATGGCCAAATACCTTGAAAGTGGAGTTGAGTAAATGGCAAGAATGCATTCGAGAAAAAGAGGAAAATCCGGTTCAAAAAAACCGGCAAGAACATCGATGCCACATTGGGTTGAAAAAAGGCCAGAAGAGGTTGTTGATTTAGTATTAACTATGTCAAAAGAAGGTCATGGACCTAGCATGGTAGGAATTATATTAAGGGACCAACATGGAATCCCTGATGTAAAACTTATCGCTGGGAAGAGTATTAACGAAATATTAAAGGAGAATAATCTCCAAAGTGAATACCCAGAAGACCTTTTCAATCTTATATCCAGAGCCGTCAACTTAAGGAAGCATCTTGAGCTTAATCCAAAGGATCTTCACTCAACAAGAGGATTAAATCTTATTGAGGCAAAGATTAGAAGACTTGGAAAATACTACACTGAGAAAGGTAGAATTCCAAAAGATTGGAGATACCACCCAGAAAAGGCTCAGCTAATTGTAAGATAAATTATTTTTTTCTATTTTATTAATTTTCATTTATATTATAATTTAATTATTAATAAGAGTTATTTTTTATTCAGAAATTCTTAAAAAGAACATTTCAAAGTGTTGTTATATGGGTAAATATAAGAAATTTCTATTGCTCCCGATTTTAATAATTATGGTATTGGGAACAATACCCTTGATATATTCAGATAGCACTGAAGAATATTACATGCTTACGTTAATAAATAATGAACGCCATGCACAGGGGCTTGAGCCTCTCACAATGAATTCAACTCTTTCCTCTGCCGCAAAACTTCACAGCCAGGATATGATTAACCGGAATTTCTTTAATCACATAAATCCTGATGGGCTAACGCCTTCAGACAGAGCTAGAAATGCGGGGTATAGCTTCATTGCATTGGCAGAAAATATATGTGGAAACCCATCTATCGATTCTGGGCATTCTTCACTTATGGGAAGCCCTTCTCATAGAGTCAATATTTTGAACCCTTCTTACAAAGAAGTAGGGATAGGAATAGTTGACGGTGGGCCTTATGGAAAAATGATAACTCAACTCTTTGGCACGCAATCAGAGAATACTGTGACAACTCCAACTACAACACCGCAGGAACCTCAAGGAAAACCGGATCTAAAAATAGAAAAAATAGATTTTTCGGGACAAGCTGAACCATTAAAACAGATATCAATAAAAATAACATTAATCAACTCGGGGAAGAAAAATTCCGGGAATTTTGTATTTGCTGTTTTTGAGGGACCTCTTGAAAAAGGAAATCAATTGGGCAAAATAAATATTCCCTCTCTTTATGTTGGACAAACAATAACAGCTAATTTTAATTGGGCCCCACCTACTGAAGGGAGCTATACAATTTATTTTGTTACGGATTATAATAAAGATATCGATGAAGAAAATGAAAATAACAATATGGCAACTTACCCTTTATCTGTTAAATTAACAAATTCGCAGACTACTTCTGAAGAAAATCCAAGCAATCAAAATAATAAATCTGATCTATATATATCCAAAAGTGATATCTCCTATAATCAAATAGTCTATGAAGGCGAATCTTCATTAATATCTTTTAGAATAAGAAATATTGGAAAATCAACAGCTTTTGTAATACCCATTAAAATATACGCTAATGGCGAGCTTAAAGCATCTTCGACAATAAATCAGATCTTACCATCTTCATATACGGATTTGGCACTATATTTGACATTCTCAAATACTGGTGAGAATGTCATAGATATCAAAATTGATCCTGATAACAGTATAGACGAAATTTCAAAAAATAACAACTACGCAAATTTCAACATAAAAGTTGTACCAAGAGAAAATAATTCAATTGCAACGCCGGATAGTAATCAAAATAACAAACAGATATATCAAAATATTGATTTACTAGTATATCCTTACTACATTACAATTGAAGAACAAGGAAATGGATTTTTCTCAATTAAAACGAAAATAAAAAATAAAGGAATTACTAGTGTAGATAACTTTTCTGTAACTATCTACCAGAGAGATACTAATACTTCAAATAACACATTTATAGAAAGATTTTATCTATCCTTGGGCCCGGACCAAATAGTTGAAAAGATTATTACATTTATACCAACTACAGAAAAAGGAGAGATTGTTGTAGTTATTGATGAAGAAAATATAATCAAAGAAATGGATAAGAACAATAATATTGCTACAAAGAAATTTTCTAATATTATTAATGAATCAGATATACCCGAAATGAGAAGTGATTTCATACTAAATACAACTCCTCAAGATGTAAATATATCTAATTTGCTCAAAGTCACGATGAAACTAAAAGATATTAATTCTTCAAATGCATATCTATATTACAAGTATGACGAGGACATTAATAGTTCCTTCTTCGTTCTAAAGATGAATAATGAAGGAAATTATAGCTACTTGGCAGAAGTAGAACCATTAGGAAAAACTAATCTATTTTATTATTTTGAGGTAGACACAGGTAATAACATAATAAAATCACCTTATGAGTCACCGAATGAGCTATATTCGACTATTATTAATTATCAACAAAATATTCAAGAAAAAAGAAATCCAAGTTTTTTAGATAATGTAAGAAAGATTTTTGGATTGATATAGAATTAATCCGGCATAGTATAACAATAGAATATTTTTAAGTTACTATAAGAATACTAAAAAGAATAAATAAAGAAAATTTGAGACTATTATTTTGGTCTTGCAATACCGCAAGAGTCTAGCTTGCAAGCATCGAATGCTTTGTTTACAGCTCCGACTCCATATTTCGTGGAAATCTCTGCCAAAGCTGAGTCTATAGTTTTGCGCGTTGCAGGATTGCTCTTAGCATCGCCCATTTCTTCTCTTATAATTTCCAAAAGATCTAAATAAGTTTTTTCTGTTCCCATTATCTTCAACTCCAGTAATTATGCCATATAATACATAATCACATGTCATAATATGTTGTTCAATATATAAACTTTTCGTTGATTGTATAAAAAATAATAATCAATATCGGCAATTAGAGGAATACTAAAAATAGTTATACTTCCCTAATATTTGATGAAAATTATTAAAGATAGTAGAAATTAATAACAAATTTAAATATTCACAAATTAAAATTTAAAAAAATTGTAAGAATCACAAAACTATAATTTTGAACAATATCCTAATATTTTACTTTAATAAACTATCATCTCAAACTTAGAAGAGAATACTGCCGCATTTAATTTATAAAAAAGTGCGGGGGATGGGATTCGAACCCACGAATACCTACGTAACAGGACCCTCAATCCTGCGCCTTTGGCCATGCTCGGCAACCCCCGCGCTTCAAATGGTTTCAACGAGATTTTTTAAATCGTCCAATTTTGTGGACAGCATGCCCAAAGCTTTCGAAACTAGATCATTAACATTCATATTCTCATAAGATTCAACAAAGAATATAAATGCGTCATTTTCATAAGATATTTTAATTACGTTTTGCTCACAGGCTTCTTCGCAAGCCCTACACATAGTGCATTCATAAATATCTTTTACTTTAATTTGATCTTTTTCTTTGTAAAGAATCTCTTTAGGGCACTTAGGAACACATTCTTCACAAAAGTCACATTTATCTAAATTAAATTCAATTTTAGGAACATATTTGTATGCGGCGTTAGCTATTTGCCATTTAGCATGATCCTCTGCAGTTCCAATTCTAGCAACTGCGTCAAACTTTAATTCCTGACCTTCCCCAAGTTTAGTAATTGGTATATCTTCAAGCATTGGATAAATGTCTGAATCCCCAGATACCAAATCCTTTGAGTAAACAGTACATGGCCCCGATTTTTCAAGAGACAAAGTAACTGAGCATTTTTCACATCCTTCTTTACATCCACATTCCTCAGGAGTTATGTAAATCTCGAATGCATTGTTTAAAGGAATTAAACCAACCCTATGTGCTATTATTTCATCAAAAACTGGAGAATTATTTTTATAAAATTTAAGATAGTCAACTGCCATAGAGGGCATTTCTGAAATAAATATACGCCTCAATGCATTAACTAATGGTACAGAAACTCCTCTGACCAAAAATCTTAATTCTCTATCGTCTTTTTTGAAAATTTCTATTTCCATTATACTCTTCTACCTCTCTTGCCCCCTTTGGCCCTTGTACCATCATGAGGTATAGGTGTAGCATCCTCGATTTTACCAATTCTTAACCCTGCTCTAGTAAGTGCTCTAATAGTTGCTTGTGCTCCCCTTCCTGGGGTCTTTGCCTTGTTTCCTCCTGGAGCCCTAACCTTAATATGAACAGCTACTACGCCCTTCTCTATAGCCTCTTCGGCTGCCTTTGCCGCTGCTTTCATTGCAGCATAAGGGGATGATTCATCTTTTCCAGTTTTTACTATCATACCACCTGAAACTCTGCTTATAGTTTCAGCACCTGTTAAATCGGTGATGTGAATAAGAGTATTATTATAGGAAGCGTATATATGGGCTACTCCCCATCTTCCTCCTTCTTTTGGCATTAATTACCCTCCTCAATTACTGTTTTTTTCGGAACTTCTGGATGACTTGGATCATTTAATGACGATCTAACAGCATATCCAATTGAATTCTCAATTGCTTTAGGAACTAAATAGCTTGGGATTGATACTTTGGCACCATTTAGCATAATGTGTTTATGAACTATAAACTGTCTTGCCTGTTTTGGTGTTTTTGCTAGTCCTTTCCTTAATACAAGTGATTGTAGTCTTCTGTCAAGAATATCTTCTAAAGACAATGTCAATACTTCTTCTAATGTTGACTCTTCTTTCAATATTCCATACTTCTGAAGCATTGTTATAAGGTCAGTAGTCTGCCTTTTTGATGCTTCGTCATGGCTAGCCAATAGTGCTCTTGCCTGCCTTCTTACATTTCTAAGAAAACTCAAAGCTTTCCATATCTCTTTTTTATTGACAAGTCCGTATTTTTTCATCAATACGTTTTCAGAGTCAATTCTATCTTTTTGCCATGGATGTGATGGTTTATCATATTTACGTCTGATTTTTTTTGGATCTCCCACTTAAATCACCTTGCAGCTTTCTTTTTCTGGACGCCTAATGAGGTTCCTTTTCTAAAAGAGGATTTTGTTCTTTGCCCCCTTACAGGAAGTCCAAGTTGGTGCCTGACACCCTTGTAACTCTTCATCTTCTTCATCCTGTTTAGATCTTCCCTCAATGACATTAATAATTTTGGCCCAACGACATGAACATTCTCGCCGGTCTCATAATCCTTTCTCCTATTAACAAGCCATACAGGGATACCATTATTTATAGGATTCTCAATTATCGTCTCAATTATCTTTATTTTTTCAGGTGGTATATTTCCTACTTTAGTCTTGGGAGATATACCTGCCACTTGGGCTACAGCCCTAGCCATAACTGGTCCGACACCCCTTATTTTCAATACGCCAACTTCAAAGATGTCGTTTCCCATTATGTTTGTACCTAGTACACGAACAATACCTTTTACTTCTTCATCCATATAATCACCATAGCGCCGGGGATGGGATTTGAACCCATGCACTCCAGAGGAGAACGGGCTTTCCAGGCCCGCGCCGTACCAAGCTCAGCAACCCCGGCTATGAAGCAAATATAATATTATATCCATATTTCTTCTTTATATTCACCTTTTCAAAGCTTTTTTCTAATCTCTCTTTTATAATATTTACGCCTTTTCGTATTACAAGTTGTAGATTTCCACCTTCATATAAATGTTTTGGTGCTTCATCTATCATAAGCCCGACTAAGTCCATCCCCGATGATACCGGTGGATTTGTCAATATAATATTAAACTTATCAAGGTCTTCATAAAGGTTTCCTTGACTTACCGATGCGTTTTTTATATTATTGAGCTTTATATTCCTTTTTGTGAGATAGACGGCCCTTTTATTTATGTCCCTCATATGAACTTCCGAAACATAAGAGGATGCTACAACGCCTATTACTCCATACCCACATCCCATATCAAGTACTTTGTGACTTTTGTCCAAGTCCATTAGTTCGCATAATGCCATAGTCCCTTTATCTACTTTCTTTGAAGAAAATACGCCTGGCGCTATGTCAAATTGATACATTTTTCCCAGTATCGTCTCTGAAATCCTTGCTATTTTCAATGGTGCTGTGACATCTTCAGAGTAATAGTGCGACATTAATTCCACGTCCTTGGATATGTTCCTGTTTCCATGAGCACTGTTAACGATTTTGCAACAATGTCTTTGTCTTTTTTTAATATCTCTTCTGAGTTCATTTCGGCTTCTGAAACTGCAACAGCTTCATTTTTAAGTGTCATTATAGCGACTGTATCTCCTTTTGAGATACCACTTTGTAGCTTAGATACCCCGGGAACAGTAAGCATCGAACCTTGACATAGTGCTTCTACTGCAGTATCCTTAATCCATATCTTCTTTAATGGCCCAAGTACAATTTCATAAGGCACTATACACTTCTTCAGGATGTCCTCGTTGTTTTCTTCTATGGAGAAAACTTTTGCATCTAGAAGATCTTGTAGTCTTATTGTAGATTCCTCCCCAAATACTCCAGTTTTAGTTCTTCGGAGTTCTTCCATGCTTGCACCACACCCTAATGAGAGCCCCATGTCATAACAAAGCTTTCTAATGTAAGTTCCAGCGTCACAGCCAACTCTCATAAGCACGTCTTTGTTTTCTATCTCAATTGGTGTTAGGTAATGAATTTTCCTAGTTCTAACCCTTCTCTTAACGGCACTTTTAACGGGTGGTTTCTGGTATAGAACTCCCTCGTATTCTTTTAATACCCTCATAAGATCATTTTTTGGAACATCCTTTTGAAGATGAAGCGTACAAACATATTCCTTGTTAGATGTCATTAAAAGTTTTACAAGTTTTGTTGCCTTCCCAAGTGTCACAGGTAATACTCCTGAAACGTTAGGATCAAGTGTTCCTGAATGACCAGCTTTGGATATGCCAAGAATTTTCTTTACCCAAGAAGTAACCTCATGAGAGGTAGGCCCTCTAGGTTTATCTATATTGACAATCCCCCTTTGCAAAAGTTCATTTAAATTTCGGTCTTCTGGTTTTTTCCCGTACCTAGAACTTGTCTTGTCCTTTGATTTGTATAATATGTCTCCATCGGACCCGTTCAACTGTACCCCTCTACCTTGGCCTTTTGTATGGCCTCCTTAAGGGTATCGTCAGATGCGCCTTTTTCGACATTAATTTTTACGTCCCAAGGCTCAAGATGTTTTATGTTGCATCTTCTCCTCTTAACACCTGTTAACTCCTTTGGTCCGGAAACAACAACAAAGTTTTTGTTTACTATTTCCACAATAACGCAGTTCTTATCTGCTTCTCTTCCTAAAAGTTTTGTACAAACTCTTCCTACTTCCATTGCCATTAAGTCACCTCCAATTTATACCCGGTCGCCCTTTGGTACCGGTGATATGTTATTTATGGCTGCAATTATGATCTGGCTTACTCCTTCAGCATTCAGTCTGAGCGAGTTAATCACAAGATCATATGAAGCCAGATTAGATATATCCACATTATAAATCTTTTGATATCTATTTATTTCACTTTTTTCTCTTTTTTCTGTATCTTTAAAGACCACATCATAAGCGAGATTCTCCCTTTGGGATATTCGTCTTACCCTCTCCTCAAAAGGGGCGGTAATCCATACACTCAAATCAGGGACAATCATAAATCTTGCCATTCTCCCTTCAAGGATTATATTATCCTTATTTCCTAATTCTTTCTGTCTTCGGTCTACTTCAATGTCAATTGAGTGATCTTTCTCAGCTAATCTGGAAAAATCCCCGAGAGACATACATCTTTCTTTGGCAAAATTCCTAAAAATATCTCCAGTGTAGATGTGCGTATATCGAAGTTCCGTTGAAACAATTTTTGCTACAGTTGTTTTCCCACTACCTGGAGGTCCTCCGATAGTCACACGCATTAAAGTTGTCCTCTTACGTCCTTTTTAATTAGGTCACTAGTGCACGCAGGGCAGAGAACTCCTCCAAATTTCCTCTCTGGTCTCTTTTTAGTTTTTGGTAGTCTTCTCATTTCGTAAGATCTCAAACCTCGTGGCACTCCACCAAGAATAGCTCCACACTCACCGCAATGAGGTGTTCCAGTTCTCTTTTCTCTGTAATGTGTTACTACTTTTCCAGAGGGTGTTCTCACTTTTTTTCTTTTTAAAGATCTTGATCTATACATCGGTCTCGGCATAATTTCTCACCTCTAAGCCATTCCCATTATCTTTCTAATTATATTTGATACTACTGAACTTGTAAATATATACCATCCAAGCCAACCTAGCCAATCACCAGTCTGTAATCCAGCTGGACTACTCCTGTGAAACAGCTGCACAAGAAGTGTATCAAAAGGTAGTTTTACAACTACGGGATCCACAATATCCGCAGCAGGAGATTGTCTAAGCCATGAAAAGAAGATAAATATCGGTATCATAGTTATGTACAGGGGTTTAAATGACATTGACATTAGTTTCTTTTGCATTTCGTCAATTCTACCTTTCCTTTTTTGAAGCTTTTTTATTCTGTTCTTATCGTTTGACTTTTGTGCATTAAGCATTTCTTTCTGGAATGCGGTAGTTTCTTCCCTCATCATTTTGAGTTCCTTTTGGTCTACAAGAAGCGCCTGAACTACTGTTAGGGTAGTTCCTATTACTATGGCTACCCCTAAGATGGCGTACATTGAACCATAAGCAAATAGCCATCCAAATGCTATGTCCAACACCCTATATATGGGTTCTAATATGGCATCATATATACTCATTATTTCCACCTACCCTAAAAATTGCCTGAATGCAGGCATCATTTCACCCATTTGCTCCTTTGCTAGTTCCTCGTACATTCTATAGACTATCCCGACTGTTAAAAGAATTCCTGTACCAGTACCAAGAGCGCCTGTGAAATCAGCAAATGCTGCAAGAAGTCCAACAAATATTCCCCCCATTAAAGTAATTGGTGGGATATATCGGTCAAGAACTTTTTCCAATATCCTAATGTCCCGTCTAAATCCGGGTATTTGCATTCCTGAGCCCTGAAGTTTTTTGGCGACTTCTCTTGGCCCCATGCCAGTTAAATCAATCCAAAGAACCGCAAACATAGCACATAGCCCGATAAATATTGGCAAATATATTAATGCCCTCAATGGTTCATTGATTAAGATTTCAATGCTTTGCGGGGGGGTCAGATAATAAATTAATCCGCTCTTTGGGCCCCCGTATTCATTAAATGTTCCAAGCCAATTGATTCCTCTGCTAGTTAAAATTCTAGCAAATAGCTGAACATTTGCAAATAATGCTGCTGTAAGAATGACTGGAATATTTGAAGCATATAAGAACTTTATTGGATATCTCCCTCTTGCTCCCCGGAACTTACCATAAGATAGAGGTATTTCTAATCTCATACCCTCAGCATATACTACAATTGCGAATACAACTAGCGTGAAGAACACTTGGGTTATATCCGGGAGAAGACCTCCTCTAATCCAAACAGGCTGCCCATCTATAAATGATTTTATAAATGCAGGTATGGCCCCGATAAACTCATCAGGATTTATCGGTGACTTGGCAAAACTGAATGCCTCCCATAATATTCTCTGAGAAACATTTGCTGCTATGAATAAAGAAATACCAGAACCAAATCCCCACTTGGTGACAACTTCGTCCATCATTAATACTAAAAGTCCACCTATCGCAAGTTGTACTATCATAAATCCTATCAAAAAGGAACTCTCAGGCCTGCCAAATGCACCCCCTAATATCCATATTGTGGCTTCAAAAAAACATAGAAAAATTGCTAGAATCTTTTGGGTACCCTGGAAAGTTGCCTTTCCTTTAGGTGTTGAAAGGTCAAATTTTATAATCTCTGATCCTGCTAGTAATTGCATTATAATTCCTGCGGTAACAACTGGTCCTATACCTAAGGTTAGAATTGAGCCATTTTCTCCTGCCATAATGGCCCTAAGGCCTGCAAAATAATCAATCTGGCTACCAGTTATCCCATAGATAGGTACCTCAGCAAGTATGAAGTAGATGAATAACATCAATCCGCTCCAGATGAGCCTCTTCTTTAGATTAATACGCTTTATAGGTAATGTAACCTCAGGTAAGAATCTAAATATACTTTGCTGAAATCCTTCAATGGCCGCCATTAATTGTCACCTGTAATTACAGCTTCTCCTCCGGCAGATAAGATTTTTTCCTCTGCCTTTTTAGAGAATTCGTTTGCTGTTATAACATAAACCCCTTTTACGTTTCCTTTTCCACATACTTTTTTAACGCCTAGTTTTGAAACATCAACGTATATTTTTCCATCCTTCTTTTCAGCAATGTTCTTATCAATTAAGGAGTTGAGCTTTTCTTCAATAGCTCCAACATTTATGAATGATGGATCTTTTCTTAAATAAGAATCTCTAGAAAATCCATAGGCACCGATGTGACCAGGCATTGTAATTATCGTTCTTGTCCATTTTGTTTTCTTTTTCTTACCGCTTCCAGCAAGTCCTCTTCCACCTCTATGACCTGCGCCCCTTCTTTTCTTAGAGCAGCCACCGCCACATGTTCTAAATCCTCTCATTTTTGTACTCTTCTTTTTTACTCTGATCATCTTAAAACACCTAAATCATTTTTTGGATAAGGCCGTTGATTTCAATATCTCTTGGGCCTAAAGTTCCACCTAAAGTATATGGTTTCTTTGTTGCTTCATATCCCCTATGGGGTGGATGGAGTCTGAATACCTTTTTCAAATCAAGGTCAGAAAGCTCATTTTTAAACTCTAAGAAATCTTTACAAAAAGTTTCTAAGTCTTTTCCAGTCTTTTCCTTAACATACTCCTCAGTTATTCTAACATCCCCTTCTAACCTTCCCCACTTGACTATGAGTTTGGATAGAGTGGTGGTGTCTATAGGTCCGTAGGTGACATAATCTTTTACTTTTTGTAGCATTCCTAAAAAAGACTCTCTATCGTCTATTATAACGCAGTGATTTGACTTAGTTAAATTAAGCATTTTTAGGGTATCTTTTATGTCGTTTCTTACATCGACCCTTCCTCTTACTCGTATAACAGCTAATCTGTTCATAATCTCACCTAATTAGTATTTCCTGTGACAATACCTATGATCTTAATGTCTCTCTCTTGTGCACTCATTGTGTTTGTTTGGTAGAGCGCGTCCATTACTGCATTCGCAAAGTTAACTGTTGTCTGTGTTTGGCCATCGGTTTTTGACCATACATCTTTTATTCCTGCAAGGGATAAAATTTTCTTACCGACTCCACCTACTGCAAGGCCCAAACCGTTTGGAGCTGGCATTAAAGTTACAGCGACACTACTTGCCTTACCGGTTACTCTAAATGGAACTGTGTGAGCTGTACCACATTTGCATTCCCAACTGCCACATCCTCTCTTCACTTGAATAACATTAAGTTTGGCATTATTGATTGCTTTTCTAATTGCAGGTCCGACTTCTTTTGCTTTGGCCTTACCAATTCCAACATAACCATTTCTGTTACCTATAACAACCATTACTGAAAATCTGACTTTTCTTCCAGAGTCAGTCATTCTCTGAACCATATTAATGTTAAGGACTTCCTGATTATTCTGATCAGTAACTTCTGGTAGTAATACATCTACTATCTCAGGCTCCATTATTCTAAGGCCCTTATTTAATATCTGTGAAATATCAGTAATTTCTCCGTTTGCTACCATTCTGCCAAGTTTTGTCTTGGGGGTCCACCTATTTCCCATAGATTTTCTTTCTTCCTCAAGCCTTTTCTTCTCAGCAATAGATAGTTTTTTTATAACTTCTTCTTCAGAGGTTGTATCTTTAATAACGACATCTTCAGCAATTTCATCTTCCAGGGAAGTTTCTTCCAATGCATCTTCTTCGGGGATGTCTTCAACTATTTCACTTGGTTCTTCAATTATCTCTTTGGCCTCAAGGGTCTCTAACTGCTCTTCCTTTACTTCCTCAACAGGTTCTTCGATGATTTCTTTTTTCTTTCTTGGCATTACATACACCTCATAGTTTGTCTATTTTAGTTTTAATCTCTTCAAACATCCCTGGTATTTTTGAAGGATCAGTCTTATTCTTTAAATAATTAGAAAATATCTTCTCTTTTAAAGATCCTTCAAGACCTTCATAATATGAGGAGATGTCCTCTCCCTTTACTCTGTTTTCTGGAGGGAATATACTTTCATCTACATTAACGTTACATCCTGCGTCAACGAATCCTTTCAAAGCTGCGTAGTTCCTTCCACCTTTTATGGACCTTTGAAGGCCTATATCAAGTATGAATTCATCTGCAATCTTTTTAGCCCTTTTACCACAAAGGTATCCTGTAAGGTATGCTGCTGGTGTGTTACCGCAGTGGAAGTTCCACCCCATATCTCTTAATTCCTTTGAAAAGGCTGTTGTGAGCGTCTTATCGCCTTCAAATGTAGAACTTACAATTTGGATTAATATATTATTTAGTGATTTTCTTATTACGACCCTATTCTTTCCAGATTTGACTAAGGCAAGCCTTCTCCTATAGTTAGTCTTACCATCTCTTCTTCTCTTAAAAGGTACTCTTGATCTTGGTCCAGTTGCCATTGCTTCACCTCTTCCTCTTTTCCGATACAAGGCCGTGTTCTTTTATGTAATTACTCATGTAAGAAACACTTCTAAAAGCTCCACCTTTAGCCATCCTATAAAGTTTTCTGTATGAACCTTTGTCAATATTTTTGGATTCTCTTAATTCAATTAAAGTCCTTCTTAATGGCCTTATTGTATTAATCCATCTTCTCTTCTTAGGATATCTCGCAGTGGCTTTTCCTTTTCGGGAACCAAATCCACTCATTCTTCCTTTCTTTCTTTTGACGTGTCTCTCTCTTGCTCTATGTCTTGATATGCCTGCTTCCTGTTTCTTCTTAATCTTGCCACTATCGATTAATTTTCTGACATCTTCTCTGGTAATTGCCATAGAAATCTCAGGTGCACTGTTGCTGTCAATCCAAACTCTGCCTTCGCCGCATTTTAGTAACTGTGATGCAAGTCTCTTCTGAACTTTTAGATCCATATGATCATTCCTCCACCAATATACCGGCATCTTCTGCCTTTCTCACTATATCAGACCTTATGTCGCTATCAATACTAAGTGGAACTATTAGTTTCTGGATATGATCTTTAATAGGTTCAATAGCATCAAACTCTTCAACTGACGTAACTTTTACATGAGTCAAGGATGGATTTGCTATTTTAAGATTAGATTTAGCAGCTTTTTTGACTATCTCAATCTTCTTTTTGTTTCCAACAGTTGCATTGATTCTAATTATGACATTTTCTAGGCCATCAATTTGTCCTGGATTTGTAATCATGACCTCTTCCAAGCCAGATGCGTGTCTGCCTCTAACTTCTTTTGGCCCCCTGTACCCAACTGAAACTAGAGGTTGCTTTCCACTTCTTTTCATTCTCATCTTGTTATCTTTACCTCTAGGTTTTCTCCATGTAGGATTGTTCTTAAAGGATTTCTTCTTCCATGTTTCAGTTCTTAGAAATTTTGGCCTCTTGCTATTAAGCTTTTTTCTAACTCTTAATAATCGTAAACTCATTTTATCTCACCTATATTGGGACTCCGTCCCTTTCAAATAAATAAATACCATCCTGAAATACTCTCGGGTCTCTCTTTCTTACCCTTGTAGCAAGCTCTATATTGGCTGCAGTTTGACCAACTTCTTCTAAGTTAATACCATTTACAGTAACAAATTCACCGGAAACTTTTACCGCCACATTACCAAAAATATTTGCTTTTCTAGGGCTCTTTTCGCCAAGGAAATTAGAAATCACGAGCTGTTTGCCATCTAATTTGACGTTCATTGGAAAATGTGCGTATATAATTTTCATCTTATACTCAAATCCTTCTGAAACTCCTTTTATCATATTCCTTAGATGCGAACTGATGGTACCTATCATAGCCTTTTCTTTCTTGTATGCGTGAAGCATTGCTACTCTAATACGTTTATCGTCTTCTATCTTCTCCATTTTAAGGTTCTTTAAGTGAAAATCTCTCTCCAATTTACCTTTTGGCCCTTCTACACTAACTCTTGCCCCATCTATTGTAACTTTTACAGATTCTGGGATATCAATAAACCATTCGACATGTTGTACCATAAACATCACCTAGTAAACATAAGCTAATAGAATGCCTCCAATGTTTTGCTCTTTGGCCTTCTTGTGGGACATTACTCCATTTGGAGTTGACATTATTAATATTCCAAACTCCTTTGCTGGGAGATATCTCATTTCCCAATTCTCAAGTTCATGATTCTTTGTGGGGGTTCTTGGTTTTATAACTCCGCACTTATTTATAGCCCCCATTAATTCAACTTTAAATAGGCCGTTCTTACCATCGTCTATAAATTCAAATGCTCCTATATATCCCCATTTCTGCATAATTCTCAGGATATTGCCCATAAGTTTTGATGCTGGGATAACGCAATCGGGCTTTCTAGCATTTTCATAATTATAAATATTTGAAAGTGCGTCGGCCAAAGGATCTATTTTCATCTTTAATCACCTAATGATATTTTTTGAAGCCAATCTTTCTGGCGACTTCTCTAAAGCAGCGCCTGCAAATCATAAGATTATATCTTCGAATGACTGCACGGTGGGTACCACAGCGTCTGCATGTTCTTGAGCCTACTCCAAACTTTTTATTCATATAATGTTCACCCCAAACTCCTGTTTAGCAAACAGTATCCCTTCTTCTTTGGTCAACTGATGCTTTATGGGTACGTGGCTCTTTTTAATTCTTCTCTCTTTTACTCTAAATCCTCTCTTTTGAAGATTAACACAGACATCCATCCCGAAGATTCCTACTTCAGGGTCATATTGAACATCAGGAAGATCTATGTGTTCTTTTATGCCAAAAGAGAAATTACCGCGATTATCAAAACTTCTTTCCTTTAGATTAAATTCCACTGCTTCAAGTGTTCTCATAAGGAATTTACTAGCCTTTTCCCTTCTAAGAGTAACAGAAACTGCAATAGGTTCACTTTTCCTAATTGCAAATTCTTTATTGGTTTGTCTGGCATTATTCCTAATAGGTGCCTGACCAGTAAGAAATTCAAGAAGTGCCCTAGCTTTTTCTAGTTTTTCTCCTGATTCCCCTACCCCCATATTGACAGTTACTTTTGATAGGTATGGTTTTCTCATAGGATTTTCCCAATTTTTTAGTATCTCTTCCATGTTTGCCAGCCTCACTCAAGTTTAATTATGGGAGAATCTTTTCCAACGACAAGCACATAATCTTTTAATGTCTGAAACTTGTCATTTCCTGATTCTAATAATACTGCGTCTTTATATATCCCAAATGGAGTTATCTTTGAAATCTTACCTATCCTTGAAACGTTTTTACCTTTAATGACTAGTCCGATATAACCTTCTTTAAATTCAAGTGAATCTATAATCTTCATATCTGGAACTTTCATTACTAATGTTGAAGATGTTTTGTAAACTTCTTCAGATAATAAGTTCGTTCCATCATGGAGATTCAATTGAACTTTTTTTCCTGTAAGCATTGTCTTATTAATCAATTTAAAGAGCTTGGTATTCTTTTCAGACTCATCTATCTTAAGAAGATTTACGGACCCTTTTTTGTCGAATAATACTCGGAAATATTCCTTTGTTTTAGGAATTTCTATAACGTCCATAATACCTACCGGAAAGCTGGAATCTTTTATTGGCCTTCCGTTTACAAGAACATCACCATTATGTAGGATAAAGTTTACCTCTTTCCTATTTGTGGCATGCCCAAGATAATCCCTAAGTAAGATTGTAATCGGAATTGACACCTCTTTAGAATGAGGGCCTGGAATAGGTTTTACAGTCCATTCCTTGACTTTTCTCTCGATTCTCCAATTTTTTGGAGCAAATAATCTTTTTAATGATCTTCTCTGTCCTTTTCTCCCCACGTTACCACCTTACTCTCCCTTTCTCCCAATAGCTTTATCTCTCATCTCATCCTTTCTGTCAACATCAATAATCTCTAAATTTGAAGGGTGTATAGGATACTCAATTTTTGTTCCGTCGGCTTTCTCTACAACTGCACCATCTACATATACCTTAATTGCTTTGAGGTCTACCTTTGTTATTTCACCTTCATGATCTTTGAAATCCCCTCTCATTACTCTGACCTTATCACCTTTTCTTAATGGCAGTGATCTTGCTTCTACCTTATTTCTAAGGCTTGTAGCTAGGTGAGAAGACATTAAACTGTGTTTTTTATGAAGTGGCGCATTAAAGTGCCTTTTCCTCTGCTTTGATGGTTTTCCTGAGTATTTTTTAATCATTCTTATCCCCCTCTATACTATAATACTTGCAACGTTAGCAATTCTAACCCATTTTTCAACTGCTTCTTTTGCAACAGGGCCCCTTACTTCAGAGCCTTTAGGAACGCCGTCGTCACCAGTAATAACGGCTGCATTATCCTCAAATTTAATTCTTGTACCGTCTATTCTCCTGTATTCTTTTCTCTGCCTTATTATAACGGCAGGCAATACCTTCTTTTTGACATCTGGTCTGCCCTTTTTAACGGCTACCATTACCATGTCACCAACACCGGCTTTTGGATATCTCCTAGAGGTACCTTTGTAATTGATTACCGCAATAATTTCAAGTTCTTTTGCACCGGTATTGTCAGCACAAACTAATCTTGTTCCAGTTGTGTGAAATCTGCCAGGCCTTACAGTTGACCTTCCACGAGTTGCTCCCGCACCTTTCGCCATCAGATCACCTCAACGACAACGAATTTTTTTGTCTTGCTTAATGGTCTGCATTCCATTATTTTCACATTGTCGCCTGTTTTAGCGTTAATACAGTCGGGAATATGTGCTGAAATTCTTGTACTTCTCTTTTCAAATCTCTCATATTTGTCAAGTTTTGTCATAAACTCTTTTTTAACGACGACTGTTTTGTTCATTTTGTCGCTTACAATCTTCCCTTCCATTAATTTGCCTCTGACAGGTAAAGTTCCGTGAAATGGACATTTTTCATTATTACAACTTTTTTTAGGTTCTTTTACATCGATGCCGATCATCACATCACACCCTCTTGATTCTTTCTTCTTCCTTCCCTATGAGTAAATTACCATCAATTTTTTTATCGTTAATCATCAGGATTATACTATTTTTTATTAAGATTTTTACCCCATTTTCTGTCCTTAGTTTTATCGTATTTTTTGTATCCTCGATGACCAATCCTTTAATGCCAACTTCATATCTATTTGAGCTTTGGATTACCTCGACTTGTTTCCCCAAGAGTATTATGTGATTCATGAAACTACAATCATATCCTTACTAAATCCAAGGTCAATTAGTATTTTTTTAACCTTGTCCTTGTGGGCTCCTTGAAGTTCAATCTTTCCGTCTTTTGAAGTTCCACCGCATGCACATTTTGTCTTTAGATTTGTGCACAGATCCTTGATATCAATATTTGATGAATCGATTCCTTCAACGACCGTCATAAGTTTTCCAAATCTTCTTCTTTCGGTGAAAATGCGTATTTGTTGTTCTTCCCTGGCGATTTCTTCGCAGACGCAAAGATCTTTGGGAAGACCACAAACTGCACAAATCTCACTCATTTTGCTTCTCCTTTTCAGCCTTTATTGTTTTTAATCTTGCTATAGTCCTTCTAAGCTCCCTTATCCTTCCAGGATTTTCTGGTGCGCTGCCTGTAGCAAGTAAAGACCTTTCCTTTGATAATTCACTTTTAAGTTCATCTATGTTATTTTCAATTTCTTCAACTGAAAGGTCTCTTATATCGTCTACTCTATATATTGCCATTATTATACACCTATTACTTAAACTTTATTTCATCTGGCAGTGATACGTCTTGAGGCATTATCTTGATTACAACTCCGATTATACCGAGTTTCTTCTTTGCGGGTGAATATCCAACTCTCACATGTTCAATGGCTGGATCCCCACATTTTTTTAGATATCCTTCGGCAAATCTCATTGAACGAGCTCTTTCTCCGCTAAGTTTTCCTGAAATCTTAATTTCAGCGCCTTTTGCCCCAGACCTCATTATTCTTCTAAGATAATTGTAAGCTGCCCTTCTATAATGCTCTCCTCGCTCAATAGCGCTAGCAAGCTGAAATGCCATTACATCTGCATTAAGATCTGGATTCTCAATTTGCTGCACTTCAATCTGAGGATTCTCGAGATTAAAAGGAGGTCTTTCTAGTTGGTCTGTCAAATCTTTAATGGCCCTTCCTCTTTTTCCTATAACAATTCCGGGCTTCTGCACGAAAACTGTAACTCTAGTTCCAAGAGGATTTCTCTTTATGTCCATCCCTGCATAACCAGCTCTCTTTAGTGAATCTCCAAGGAATTCATCAATCGTTAAATTGGAAACGCTTTCTTCTATAAATTTTCTCTCAATGGCCATTATCTCTCCTCCACGATTATCTCGACATTTGTAAGCTCCTTGTTATATGGCGAAGCTCTTCCAAAAGCTCTTGGCATAAATCCCGGGATTACTCTGCCTCTGTAAGCAGACGCATGAATTATTCTTAATTTTGTTGTGTTCAATCCTTTATATTCTGCATTTGATTCGGCTTCCTTAAGAAGTTTTAAGAGATTTGTTGATGCTTTTACTGGATATCTCCCGGCAAACCATTTTGAAAGTCCTTTCTTGTGGCCGACTTTTTTGTAATACCTCTTGAATGGTATAGGGGTTTCTAGTTTAATTGTGCTTTCTAGTAATTCCTTTGCCCTTTCGATCTTCATGCCTTTAATCGTATTGCATATCTCCCTACTATGTTTTGGAGATATATTCATATTTTTTCCATAAACTTTTGCAGTTTTTGTCTCATCTATATCAGTTCTTGAATAGGGCATCAGATCACCTCAATGGCACATACTGGGAAGACTTTGTAGAGCCCACTCCAGGGGCACCGTGTGAAACTCTTCTTCTTGAAGGTGCGAATTCTCCTAAATAATGTCCCACCATCTCAGGAGTAATCTCTACAGGAACAAATTCCTTACCATTATAAATTCCTATAGTAACTCCGAGCATCTCTGGGAGTATTACCATATCACGGCAGTGTGTTTTCACAGCATAGTTGTTTCCAGCTTCCATTTCTTTTCTCGATTCTCGTATATTCTTAAGTAATTTTTTCTGTCTTACGGGAAGTCCTCTCTTAAGAGATCTCCTCTGTCTTGATGGCAAGAGTTCAATCAACTTGTCCATAGACATTTTTCCCATTTGATCAACAGTAAAACCCATGAAACTAAATTCTTTTTTAGCCAAGTTTAACGCCTCCTACCAGTTCTTTTTGCTGCTATGTGTCCAACTTTTCTACCTGGTGGTGCATTTCTTGAAGAAGTTGTACCTTTACCCGGGTGCTTGTGATTACCTCCACCGAACGGGTGATCGTTGTGGTTCATTGCAATTCCTCTAACTTTTGGATATAGTGTGGCTTTACTTCTAAGCTTGTGGAATTTCTTTCCTGCTTTTACTAAAGGCTTTTCTTTTCTTCCTCCGCCAGCTACTACTCCGATTGTACATCTGCATTCTGAATTCAAAGTCTTCATTACACCTGAAGGAAGCTGTATTACTGTTTTCATACTATCATGAGCTATTAATGTAGCATAAGTCCCTGACGACCTGACAAATTTGCCCCCGTCCCCAGGTCTTGATTCTATATTATAAATATAAGTTCCCTCTGGGATATTCTTCAAAGGAAGTGTATTCCCAATTTCAACTTCGGCCATTGTTCCTGTTGCAATACTACTGCCTACTCGGATTCCTTCTGGTACAAGAAATAATTCTTGCTCTTTATTATCAAAAAGAATCGTTGCTACTGGTGAAGTTCTAGCTGGATCATTGAATAGTTCTCTAACAACACCGCGTGTTACTCCGTCTCTCTCTACGTTATCATAGCTTCTGTGTCTAACTTTTCCATTGTATCTATGTGAAGGGGCCTTGTATGTATGTGTTCCTCTTCCTCTTCTCTGTGAAATAATTCTTTTACCCAATCATATCACCTTAAAATACACCTATTTTTGTTGCGACTTCGTCAGCAGGATACTCTTCTTTTAGTTTAACGTATGCCTTTTTCTTCCCAGTAGACAAAACAGTCGTGCTTACTTTTTCTACTTCGACTTCGTAAAGTTCTTCTACGGCATTGTATATATCCTGTTTGTTGCTGCCCATGGTAACAATAAAGGTCAATATATTGTCCCTTTCCATGGTAGCTACAGTCTTTTCTGTAATAAGTGGATGGACAATCACGTCGTGTGGATTTTTCACTTGAACACCTCACTTTTAGAAAGATACTTTATTGCATCTTCGGTCCATATTGTGAGTCTTCCTGCATGTGTACCTGGGGCAAGATGTTCAGCACTTAGCTTATCGACCATTACAATATCTACACCAGGGTGATTTCTTGCAGCCTTCATTATGCCTGCGTCCTTTCCAATAACTATTAAAGGGCCTATTTTGTTTTTATATCTCCTTCCTCTCATCTTTCCTCTTCCAGCCCTTATTGTTCTAGATTTTGATCTGATTATGTCATCCCAAACCCCAAGGCTCTTGAATATCTCTCTTGTATCTTTTGTCTTTTTTACTGTTTGAATCTTATTCTCAACAATTATCGGGAATTCAACATTATCTAAAAATCTGTGACCTCTTGACATCACCATTTCCTTGTTAGCGGTTATTGATATAGCTGATTTTATTGCTACAGTTCTTTCTTTATTGTTTATCTTCTCACTGATAACTTTCCAAGGTTTTGGTGGATGAGCTACAAATCCCCCTACAACATGAGGTGCAAATGCAGCCCTTCTTGGGCCAGATTTCATTCTAGGTACTCTTGATATTCCAAGATTTTTTCTTCTTGGATGTGCAGATGTCATTCTTCCGGCAATTGGACTTACTCCCCATGGTTGAATTCTATGAGTTATAGAAGCCAATACTGCCCTCTTGATTAAATCAGGTCTGTACTCATAAGAAAACACTGAGGGAAGGTCTATTGCTTTCAACTTCTCTCCAGTTATTGAATATACATTAGATTTCATTGTTTATGCCTCCCCTGCAGAAGCTTTGTAGAGGTAGGTAATATCTGGTACCCCTCCAGTTCTTCTTACTGGTACCCTTACAGATTTTCTAAGTCTTAATATTCTCTTTGTGGATCCTCCTACGCTACCTTTAAGCATAGCATAGTCGGATGTTAATAATCCATAATTCTTAAATCCTTCTTTTGGAGTAACGTTGAGATCTTTTGGATTTGAGAGTCTAAATATTCTTTTGTTAAGTTCTGTTCTCGTGTGGAATCCCATCTGTCCAGCAAATGGCACTGTCCACATAACTTTTGGTGGATGCCATGGACCGATTGAACCTACGTGCCTTCTTGCATCATTAGTTTTTCTAGTCTGTACTTTTACTCCCCATCTCCTTATTACGCCTTGGAATCCCTTTCCTTTTGTAACTGAAATAACATCGACGAATTCTCCTTCGTCTAGAACATCTTTTACCTTTAGTTCTTTTCCAAAAACACCCTTTAGGTATTCCAACTTGGCGTTAACATCTGCTCCGCCAATCCCGCTTTCCATGACCTCTGGTTTCTTTTTCAGATTAATGAGCTTTGGTTGAGTGCAAACAATAGCTCTTAAATCATCTACTTTTCCACCTTCTATAAGAGATTGGATTTTATCAAGGTCTTTTACAGGATTTTTTGAAACAGTTTTTGATCGTGAAAGTTCTTTCGGGCCTTCTGCCCAAGACTCTGTGACAGTTTTCAGTCCGTATGGAGTCTTCTTGTATGCCCTAACACCACAAACATAAATTGGTGGAGTTTCTACCAAAGTTACAGGTACCACCATTTCTTTTCCTTTTGTAAGTGTATACTTTCTATCATCTATCCTTAAAATGTGGGACATCCCTACCTTATAGCCGGGAAAGTCTAAGATCTTAACATCATCCACTTCTGGCCAACTATTCAAAGTTGGCACTATCTTTGAAGCCCTCTTTCTGGGGCTGTATCCCAAGGAACCTCTACGGGGTCTTTTATTTCGTCCACTACCGCCCATTTTTAAGCCTCCGGCTTTACATAAAGAGTATTAGGCCTAATAGCCCAAATCTCCAAATTTTATTATTGTACTATTAGTCAAGAATTGAGGAATAAAGTCGCTTTCACTCTATCCCCGTCTGTAATTCGTAACGTTTTTTTTAAGCAAGTTCTGCTGTATTGGCAGTATAATATAGGATTTATAAATGTTATGGTGTATTGCTTTTTTCATTTATTTACTATCCTCGGCCAATATAATCCAGACCACATTGCTAAGACTTACAACTAGTTCCTTACCTGAGGAACCAGCGATATCCGTCACATCACTAAGACAAAGTACATCTTCATCGAAATCTAGTAACTTCCCTTTAAAGATGCTGCCGTCAATTGATATCACTAATTTTTTTCCATTATAGTATTCTAGTTTTTTTAGTAGCAACTTTGACAATGCCTCACCGGAATTGAGATTTAAGGAAATAAGTATTTAAGTGTTTTTATTAGGAAACGATTTTTTGTCAATCAAAATCTCAAAAGAAAATAAAAGAATAGCGATTTTGTGAATCTCTGATTACATGCCCCTTTTTGTGCATCCAATCCAGTAAATCCTGCACGTCATATTCATCTTTGAATAAATCAGTTGACTTTACTTCACGGAATATTTCAATTACAGTTAGATTTGGAGTATTAATCAGGGTAGCTTGAACAACGTTATACCTCTCATTTGATTCATAATCTTTAATTGAATCTATTTCTTTTTTAATCGAGGGTTCACCTAACAACTGTTCGAAATTATCAAGTGTAGTTCTCCTTGAATCTTTAAGGAATTTATTTGTTATTTCCGTTTTATCGTCCGCCCTTGCAAATGACTGTGCCAATCTTTTGATATTGTAACTTGTTCTATTCAGCATGGAACGAACAATCAATTCTCTTGTTTTGTCTTGTTTGAATTTGTCGGCTAAAAGGACATCATAGTCTTTAGATAATAATTCTATTATGTGCCGATATTCTTTATCATAATTTTTTCCTTCAGTAGGATTATTATGGTGCGCATGGACAATCTGAATCCATAAATTCTCATCAATCATTTTAAGTAAAGGTCTGAGGTACATATCATCTTCTGTCAACAACTGGTCGATGTCTGACAAAGTAATTTCTGTCTGGGTAAAATTTCTGAAAGTTTCAAGGATCATCTGCCTTCTTGTTCCCTCGTTAATTTTTATTGAAGAGAAAAGGGAATACTCTCCCCTGAAATTAGTTCGTTCAACTAGCGATTGATGCAGTTTTCCATAATTATCAGAATATATCTTAGAGAGGATATTCTGCCCAACTTTAGGCCTTTCTGCAAGTTTGTACTGAATAGTATTTGAATCGAAATTTATGCCATTGATTGCTTTTTTTGGTGGGTCCATACCCCGATATTCAGGCGGGACCATTAGTTGGATGATCTTCAGTAACTCGAGGGCGAGTTTTGAATTCCATGAAAGTGATGATAGAGATATACCCCCTACTTTCCCATCGTAAGGTGCACTTAAAATGGGTGCCTGAAATGACCTTGATATATCCTTGTCTAAAGGTAAGTTTTCTGCAAATAGGTTTTCAATTATCCTTCTTTCATATGAAACATCCAAATAAATAGAATCTGATGGGAGCTCTTCCCAATCCTCAATTAAAATAACAAATTCACTTTTATTCAGCTTCTCATTATAGATATATGATTTCTTTGATTTTATAATACTGATAAGGCTATAATTTTCTGGAATATCCTTGCCAGAAGGTATCAATCCTATAGTAACTGCAATAGGGGTATTATAAAGAGCAGATAGCCCTATTGGCTTAGAGTTAGTTTGAGATTCAATGGCAACGTTCCATGAAGTATCCATGGACATTGGAACAACATAAAGAGATATTTCTTCTAAAGATTTTCCATTTTCAGACCTACTAAATTCCTTATACCACTCTTCTACCTTACTTATCCTTTTCTTTTCATACTCTAAGAATTCAACATTAATATATTGTCTATCCCATGGGAACTCAGAATAGGTAGGATATTTCTTCCACAGATAATAATCATTAAGTCTTAAAGATTCATGATTTGCCATTTTATCCTTTAATTGAATATTGAGAGACTTATATATAAAAGTAACACAATTTCTTTTTATTGGTTGACTACAATATTTATTTAAGTTAATAATTCCATTTAGAATTGGTAGAGAATAATGAATATTTTTGAACATAAACGAGAAGGCGGAAAATTAATTGGCGTTTCTTTTAACTATAAAAACGACATTTTTTCAGATGTCAGAATATATGGGGACTTCTTTGTCTTCCCAGAAGAAGAAATAGATAATTTAGAAAAATCGATTAATCAAAAGAGCTTGCCTGAATTATTACAACTAGTTGATGATTTTTTTTCTTCAGGTATTAAGGTATATGGGATAACTGCTCGAGACCTAAAGGAAGTATTTGAGAGGGCAATAAATGAAAAGTAAGAACATATGCTATCTTTCTAAAGACTCATTCCCAAGTATTTCAATTACAGGAGAGGCATGCTACTTTTCATGCATGCATTGTAATCGTAAATATTTGAAGTTCATGATGCATGTTACTCAAGAAGATCTATATCAGAAAGCTATTGAACTAAATAATAAAGGGACAAAAGGTATCCTTGTTAGCGGAGGACTTGACGAAAGTGGAAAGCTTCCAATTGACTATTCAATCCTTAAGAAAATAAAAAAGGATACTGACCTTATAATTAATCTACATTCTGGATTTCTAACAAGAGATGACGCAAAAAAAATAAAGAAAAGCGGAATTGATGCGGTATCCATTGATTTTGTTGGAAGTAACGATACAATAGAAAGAATACTTAAGATACCTTTCAAGGTTTCTGATTATGAAAACACTCTAAGATTCTTAATAGAAGAAGGTGTTAATGTTATCCCTCACATATGCGTTGGCCTTGACTATGGAAAGGTCTTGGGTGAATATAATGCAGTTGAGATATTGAAAGAATATCCAATAAAAAGTCTAACTTTATTAGTACTCATTAAGAATGAACTTGAGAAAATAAGCAGCTTTGATTATGACATTCAATCAATAAAAGATTTCTTTTTTTATACAAGAAATTCTTTCCCCGATGCCAAATTATCCTTGGGATGTATGCGCCCGAGAATCAAGGACCTGGATGAAACTGTCCTTCTCTTTGACAACATTGTAAATCCAACAAAAAACATGATTAAACTTATAAGAAATGAGTCCAATATAATTGTAAAAGAAATATGTTGTTCTGTATGTTAGTGGTCCTATGGAAGAATTACCAACGATAAAAAGTAGTACAGAAATAAAAAAAATTCTAAGATGTGCCTTTGATCTAACAGACCTTGAAGTGAGTATAACACTGATGCTTCCACCTGAAGGAATGAGGGTTAAGGAAATTCAAAATATTCTAAAAAAAGATAGAACAACCATCCAAAAATCTTTGAAGATTTTAGTAGATAAAGAGCTAATTTTTAGAGAATCTAAATGCTGTGTTCAAGGAAAAAGAGGGCGGTACTTTGTGTATAAATCTTTAGAACGTGAAAAGATTAGAAAGAAAGTTCTGGCAAGTATTGATAAATGGTATGGAGATCTTCAGGAATCCGTTAAATCACTTTAATTATTATATGAAAAAAATATCACACCAAAGATTTTTAAGTAATTATTCTCCTTTTAGAGTTAGGTGAATTATATGGGTAAGAATACAATTGAGCTAACAGATTCAAATTTTGATCAGGAAGTCTTAAAGAGTAGCAAACCTGTCGTTGTTGACTTTTGGGCAACATGGTGTGGTCCATGTCAAATGATTGCTCCCGTTATTGAAGAAGTTGCAGGAGAACATCCAGAGTGGAAGATTGGTAAATTGGATGTTGACAAAAGTATGTCAGTAGCTCAGAGATATGGAATTAGGAGCATACCAACAATTGCCATATTCAGGGACGGGAAAGTATTCGACATGATAATCGGTTTCGTGCCTAAAGAAGAGCTCATAAAAAGAATAGAAAGAAATATTTAATTTTATTTAATACTTTTCTATTATACTGCTTTTAAATAAGAAGTTTATTAGAGTACTTTCCACTTTACAGTTGTAAACACTGGACCTCTAATGTCTATCTTGCCTTTACCCCTTAGATACTGGTGAATGTATGTCGGAAGAGATATATTGATATCAGAAATACTTCTGACTATAGGGATTCTTTCTTCGTACTCTCCTTGCTCTTTAGTCACCTCTATTTTTGAAACAACTTTCCTAAAGAAAGCTTCAAGATATGAAATTTTGGTATCGACACCATTCTTTATTATATTTAAAGAGTTTTCATCTTTAGAGTCTGGAAGTATTCCGACCGTGGCCTTTTCTAAGACATAAATCTGATTGAATCCTGCAGGCCCAATTAATTTAGTATTTTCCTCAGGCTCAACAATCATTACCTCTATTTTTCTTCCTAAGAAATCCCCCTTGTAGGAAATGAATTCACATGGCGATTGTGCATCTTTGTTTTGTTGTGCAGTTTCAATTAAAGCCTTCAATAACTTTTCCCCTTCTGATGTTTTAATATCCTGAACAAACTCGATAGATTTTGCAATATCTTGATCGGAAAAGTCAACTTTGTAGAACTGTGGATATATAAGTTCACGAATATCATTTACTCCGCTTCGGATCATAGATATTCTTTCCGCACCCTGTCCAATATTCAAAACATCATAGGGGATTTTGTATTTCTTCAAAACATCCTTGGAGTATAATCCAAAGTCAGCGATCTCTATCCAGTCACCTAATTTGATAAATGCTTCATGTTCAGTTCCAGCTTCGTAATAACTCGCACTTCTCTTCTTGACCTTGAATTTAACTTCGTCAAAGCCGAGTTTTTCTGTAAAATTTGTGACTATTTCTTTTCCTAATTCAGGAGAAATTTCTTTATCCATGACGACACATGATGCAGAGAAATGACTTCTAAGGTGAGTCTGATCTTCTCGCTGCTCACGCCTAAAACATCTATCGATTGAAAATAACTTTAATGGCAGTTCACTTCTACCGGCAAGAGCTTGTAAAGTAATAAACCATCCGGAAGTCATATGAGATCTTAAAGTGAGATTTGTAGGAACTGGAATTAACTCTTTAAATTCCTTGAAAAGGTCTAATACTTTTTCAGCCGCTTCAAATTCAATCCCTAGTCCTTTAGATATCGCCTCAACAAAATCGTCACCTTCTATTGTTCCCCGCTTATAATCTTGCAGAGTTCTTTCAAGGTTCCTACTCCTTCTTTCATCGAGTTCTACAAACTGGGATATCTTGTCCTTGACTTCTTTTGAAAGACCTACATTTGGTCTTGGAAGCCCTGCAAGATAGTATACTCGGTCCAAGATAGCAGGGGTCTCAGAACCCCACTGCTTATACATATCATCGTCAGTTATGAAAAGAGGATTGAACACCTCATCGAAATCAAGATCAAGGTAAATATTCTTGAGAATAGATATTGTATCTTCTAAAATATGCGGCTTACCCATAAACTATCCCCTCTCCAGGATCAACTTCTCGCTTTGGCGAAACAGAAGGCATTGAAACAGGAGATGGAACATTTATATCACTAGAAACGCCTACCGCCTCAACAAAGCATCTGTAGAGTATTGCATTGTGGATAAAAAGAAATCTACCAGTGTCTAGTCTCTTCTTTTCTTTCCACTCGTTTAGTATTTCTTCTTTTTCAGGTCCATCGTAAATAAAAACGCCCTCAATTTTAATGGAACATACATTAGGGGAGTAATTGCAACAGAAAACAAATTCTATAAAAATATTGTTATTGTTACTACTATAAGCATCAGTTAAGGTCAAGTTGCTTGAAATGCCAACAGATGGCGACCCTTCGTCGACTCTGATAAATCTTTTGGCTTCAATGCCAGTTAAAATTACGCCCCCCATAACACCAGCCCAATGTATGAAATATTATATATAAGATTAACTTATTGGCTCAATCTCTAGATAATAAGACAACTCTTGATTCCGGTGCAGAATCAATTGCCTTATAGCCTGATTTTTCTTCCAGTTCTTTAGAGAATTCTAATATATCATCAAACATTGGCATGTTTTCTACTTCAAGCCTCTTCCTTGAATAGCCAACAAACATGTAAGCTTTAGCCTCGATAAAATCAGGATTTGCCTTTTCTATAAGTTTTGAGTATTCATCGATATCTGCCATGTTAAAATCCTTAACAAGAGTGAGCCTTAGGATCCTTCTTTTTGTTTTAATCTTTGGCAGAAGCTCTAAAGACTCGTTTAGTTTTCCCCACCCGTTCTTAATCTGTGGGTTACAAACCCTTTCATAAGTTTCTTTTGTGGGCGCCGGCAATGTGATGTAAAGATTATCGGGATAAGTATCCATTGAAGCAAGTACGTTGGGTGTTGTCCCGTTTGTCACGAGAAATGTTGAGAAATTTCTTTTTTTAAATCCATCAATTAATCCTGATAAATCAGGATAAAGGGTAGGCTCACCGGCAAGAGAAATTGCAACGTTTGTTGGATCTTCTGCTTCTTTCAGTTTATTTATATCGACAGTTTCAAGAAATCCGTGGTAACCTGAGAGGAGCTCTCTTTGTGCCTCTATGCATCCTTCGATTATAGTCTCAGGGTCGTCATATTTAGAAGGGTTATCTTCGTTATATTCAACTGGGCGCCAACAGAATAAACACTTGTGTGTGCACCATGCGACAGAAGGAGTCATCTGTAGACACCTATGGCTTTCAATTCCGTAGAATCTTTGTTTATAGCAAACTCTGCCTTCAGTCAAACTTTTTTTTGACCAGTGACAGATTTTTACTGCGCTATGTTCCCCAACAATCCTGTATTTCTGTCTCTTCAGTATACTCCAAACTTTCTCCATCGCCATGACCCCCAAGGTCTTGAACAAAAAGCTCTACACATTTCTTTAATCCTTCTTCCATGTTAGATTTACCGTTGGCACCGGCAGCACCTTTGTGGCCACCACCTTCGCCGCCAATTACTGGAGCTACTTTAGACATTATCTTCGCAAGATTAATTCCTTTATCAATGACTGATTTTTTAGCCCGGCCACTTATCCTGACCTCACTTCCATTATCCGCACCGACAAATGCAACATCTGCCCCAGTTGAGAGGATAGATTTTGCCGCAAGAGCCTCGCAGCTTGAAACATTAGAAGTTGCAACGATGAAATCAGAAACACTATAAAGTTTCATTCTTTGGTGTGCCTTTAAGATAGCTATCTTCTTTGATATATCATCTTCAACCTTTAATAGTTCATCAACATCAGATATGTGATATCCTCTTTTGAAAATATGAATTAAAGTTTTCAAAGTGTTTACATCAGAAAATCTCATGTGACCTGTATCAGTGACTATGCCAGTAAGTATGGCACGAATAATCTTATCGCAGTTTGTATTTTCTTTATTTAGTAATCCTTCGTCTTTCATTTTGAGCATAATATCAAATATGATTTCAGCTGTCGAAGTCCTTTCCTTGTTAATAAAATATGTGTACTTTGTTCCCCTGAATTTGTTTGTTTCAAATGTTTCGTGGTGGTCAATTGATATTACTACTTCGGCTTTCTCAATCATGCTCTCAAAAATTCCAAGCTGTACAGGAGTAGATGTGTCAAGGATTATTAAGTTTTTATGGTCGGTCGGAGCAGTTACAATAAAATCTCCAAGACTAGAAATTAAGTTCTTTGACAAATTATTTAATGTTTCAGTTCCAATCATTACATTTTTGCCCTGGGATTTTAGCAATTCCTTTAAAGCAATTGCACTGCCTATGGCATCAGGGTCTGCGTTTTGATGAAGAAGTATTATATATTGATCTTGTCGCAATAAAATTTCCATTAATCTAGTATACTCTACATTACTTAACATTTATTCATTCTCAACAAAATTTATCAAAGCTTTAGCCTGATGTAGGTTGTCCACCTAAAGCCTTCTGAAGATTTTTCTGCATCTCTTCAAGCTTCTTTTTCACTCTATCTTCTTGTTTCTCGATAGTAGTAATCCGGATACCGATGGACTCCTTTTTTTTGTTAAGATCATCCAACATATCTGCTTTTTCAGATTTAACTAGAATGCTACCAATGCTCTTGTAAACAACTGGATTTTCAGTTTTTGATAGTTCAGCCAATGCTGCCTCTGTCTCGTTAATTTCCAATTTCAAGGATTGTAATTGGTTTACTATTATCTGATACTGACTCTGCAACTGTTGAAATTGCATTAGTTCCTGCTGTATATTTTCCGGAATATTCTGCAAAAATACCACCTCAATATTATCTATACTTGAATCTAAAAAACAACAATTATAAACCTTTGGGTAGCATAAGTTTAAATAATCTCAAGAGAAGTGAGGATTTATGAGGGCACTATACATAGGTAGATTCCAGCCGTTTCATCTTGGACATCTTCATGTTGTGGAGTACATACTCGAGTCATCTAAAGAAGTAATCATAGCTATAGGAAGTTCACAAGTTTCACACACAATACAAAATCCTTTTACTGCAGGTGAAAGATTTCTAATGATTAAAAAGACATTGGAAACTGAAGGTGTTGACCTTAGACGCATTCATATTCTACCTGTACCAGACATATATAGAAATGCATTGTGGGTGAAGCATGTCGAAACAATCACGCCCCCTTTTGATGTAGTCTATGCTAACGAACCTGTAACAGTCAGACTATTCAAAGAATCGTCCTATGATGTGAGAGGGCCTGAATTCTATAAAAGGACTGTATACTCTGGGGAAGAGATAAGAAACAGGATCCTAAATAAAGGAGACTGGGAGAGCCTAGTGCCTAAGGCCACCGCCGAAGTGATAAAGGATATTGATGGTGTGGCAAGACTTTTTGAAATAATAAAGTCTGACAAAAAGGAAACTTCGTATCAAGAGATGTCAAACTCAGTCTAATCGATAAAGTTAAATATTGTTTTCTAATAAATCATAAGGTTTAGATTATGGAACATAAAAGTATATTTACAGCTAGAGAGATATCTGAAATGGCTATTACCATAGCACTCTCCACAGTTCTCAGTTTCATCAAAGTTTTTCAATTACCCCAAGGTGGATCGATTACAGCAGGAAGCATGATCCCAATAATATTTTTAGCGCTCAGAAACAGGCCAAAAGTTGCACTTACGGGGGCTATCCTTTATGGTGTTGTTCAATTTATGATTGAGCCTTTCTTTGTTCATCCAGCACAATTCCTTTTGGATTACCCTCTTGCATTTGGAGTTCTTGGTATTGCCACATTCATAAAGAGATACCCATTCATTGGGGCAAGCGTTGGAGTCGCTTTAAGATTTGTTTGCCACTTCCTTTCAGGATTCATATTCTTTGGTATGTATGCACCTGAAGGTATCAATCCAGCTTACTACTCTGCAATCTATAATGGCTCTTATTTACTACCTGAGCTTTTCGTAACAGCGATATTTATTTATATACTGTCTAAAAAGAAGTTAATAGATGCCTTCAAATAAGAAAACACTGATAATACTAAGTGAGTCTGAGCCCTGTCTTCTAGATGATAATTTTGATCTTGTATTAGCCGCAGATGGGGGGTATAGGACCGCTAAGAAAATGAATCTAGATATCGATGTTCTTCTTGGAGATTTTGATTCGATAACATCTGAAGAGCTTAAAGAAGCAGAATCAAACGGGATTAAGACTATATCATTCCCAACTGATAAAGACAAGACTGACGGAGAACTTGCAGTTGACTATGCTATTTCTGAAAGGTCAAAAGAGCTTGTAATACTTGGTAGCTTCAAGGAAGAGCTTGACCATGCATTAGGCAATCTATTTTTACTTTTCAAGATAGATAAAGTCGGGATTAAGTCAAGGCTCCTTACCCAAAAATATGAGATTGAAATAATAACTAATGAGAAGGAATACCCTCTTAGGATAGGTCATGAAGTATCTCTTATACCAGTTTCTGAAATAGTTCAAGATCTTAATATAGAAGGCTTCAAATATAATCTCAAAAATGTAAATGTTGGAATGGGCCAAACTCTAACATTAAGGAATGTAATAATTGACAATAAGGCAAAAGTATATTTTAAGAAAGGTAAAGTTTTATCTATCCTAAAAAGATAATATAATAACAATGTGGTGATCCCATAACTGAACTTTCAGAAAAAGAAATTCAAAGGTATAAAAGACAATTAATCATAAAGGATTTTGGGGAAAAATCCCAGAAGATTCTGAAAGAGTCTACAATAACAGTGTTTGGTTGTGGGGGTCTTGGATGCCCCACTGCAACATACCTTGCTGCAAGTGGAGTTGGAAAAATAAATCTAATTGATTTTCAAAAACCTGAAATTTCTAATCTTAATAGGCAGGTAATGCATTTTGAAGGGGATATCGGAAAAAAAGATAAATCTGTCTCGCTTAAGGATAAACTGGAACAACTAAACAGCTCGATAGAAATAAAATCCTTTTCTTTGAAAATCGGTGAGAAAACGATTGGTAAATTCAAAGACTGTGATGTGTTAGTCGACTGCCTTGACAATTTTCACACAAGGTATCTTTTAAATGAATTTTCATTAAGGGAAAAAATTCCACTTGTTCATGCCGCTGTTGAAGCATATTATGGGCAGATCACAACAATTATCCCTGGCAAAACTCCATGCATAAAATGCCTTTTCCCGAATATGCCGGATAAAAAAGAGGTATTTCCAATAATTGGGCCAACTTGTGGGGTAGTTGGATCTATTGAGGCTATGGAAGTTATTAAAGTACTTACTGGAGTTGGAGAAACCCTATCGGGAAAACTACTGATTGTGGACTTAAAATGCATGGAATTTGAGACTATTAATTTTAAGAGAAAAGAAGACTGCTCAATTTGTTCAAAATATTTCTAATACAAAAAAGAATTGGTTATTATTATGTCAATCTATATGATTGTTGAACCTCAAGAAATTATGGACAAAGAAAAATATAAAGAATATACCCAAAAAGTACCAAAGATTATTGAAAAATTTGGCGGTAGATATCTAACACGTAATGGAGAAGTTTCTTTAATTGAAGGCAATTGGGTGCCAGAACGCCTAGTTATCATAGAATTTGAATCAAAAGATAAGTTTGAAACTTGGTGGAACTCTCCTGAATATCAAGAGATTGCTATTCTACGTGAGCGTTCAGCTAAGGTCAATGCAATTGTTGTACAAGGAATATAATTAATTTAAGTATCTTCTAAGAATCCAACTTCAATATAGTATTGTGTGCTGACACCAATCATATATGTTCCGCCTTCATCTAGAGTTAATTCGTTTCCTTCCATGACTTCGAAATTCTTCCAGGCAGAACCGAAGTACTCAACAGTTTCATCTTCACTTCTAACAAATTGATCTTCAAACTTTGTATAGAATACTGTTGGAGGGGCAGAGCATAATGAGCTTCTGCATGTTACAACTGCCCTAATAACTTGGTCGCTCCTTATGGAATAAACATTTGCAATTATCCCAACTTCGGGCATTTTATATCTTGCTTCTGGAATTAGTTTATAGAAAAACTTTGGTGCACATCCACATTCAACAGAGCATTTTTCTTTGATATTCTCCGGAGCACATATTCCATTTACGCACTTGTAGATCCATAGGTCTTCGCCTCTGCATTGGTCATTACATTTAATCCTTTGGCATAGATCAACTACACAACCACATTTTTCAGAGCATGGCTCAATTCTTACAAAATCTACACATTCGCCATCTACACATTTTTGGCTCCAAAGGTCTTCACCTTTGCAGATGTCAGGGCATTGAACATTCTCACAAAGATCAGTTTTTACAACAGGAGGAGGTTGTTCACTAGGCTTACTGCATCCTGAAACTAAAATAATTACAGTTATTAGGATAATTATTCCAACAAGCCCTGCTCTCCTCTTACCCATGAAAATCTGAACTCTATAATTCAATATAAACTTTAAGGTTAGAAAATAAACTCACCCTTATATATTTGAAATTAGAAATTTGACCATGGAGGATTTATCTAAGAGATTTTGGGAGATTGATGTCTTGAGAGGAATAGCCATAATGATGATGGTTTTATACCATTTAAGTTATGATCTTTATTTTCTAGGTGATTTCCCAATAAAAATATACTCACTTTCTTGGACTCTTTTCCAAAGAACGACTGCTTCTTTGTTCTTGTTGCTTGTCGGCATATCTTTAACAATTAGTTATTCAAAGCTTAAATCAAAATATCAAAAAAAAGAGCTTTTCATTAGAAATCTAAAAAGAGGCATTAAAATACTAGCGTGGGGTGCAGTCATAACAATCTTTACTTTTATATTTCTAACTAATGGTGTTATTCTCTTTGGTATACTTCATCTAATTGGGGTTTCAATAATAATATCATTTCCCTTACTAGACTACAAATACAAAAATCTTGTATTGGGATTAATAGTCATATTACTAGGGATATACCTACGTAATTTCACATTTGACACAACTTATCTCTTGTGGTTAGGGTTTGAGCCAAACTCTTTTTTCTCATTTGACTACTTCCCGATACTGCCTTGGTATGGTGTTGTCCTGATCGGTATTTTCTTAGGTAATTTAGCCTATCCGGAATCTAAAAGGAGATTCAATATACCTGATCTCTCAGGTAATATAACTTCAAGAAGTTTATCTTTCTTAGGAAAACATTCGCTGAAAATTTACCTAATTCACCAGCCAATAATAGTCCTGATATTATACGCCCTAGGATTTGCCAATTTGTCTATTGTTTGAATATAATCAAATATACCCTTTTCTGGAGAGTATTCTTTTTATTACTTTAATATTGAAAGGTGCCCCGTGCCCCAGGTATAATGTGTCGGCCTTATTTTCAACTAGTTTTATCCAGCTTTGATATATATCTTTTATGTTCTCTCCAAATATCGGTTCCCCTGCACCTACCCTAAGAGGAAGCCCATTCATAGCAAGGTCCCCTATGAAAGCCTCACCTGAATCTAGTATAATGGATATTGAACCTTTTGAATGACCAGGGGTGTGAATAATCCTACCGTTGATACCATAATTGCTAAGATCAAAATCAGAATCAATAATAATATCTGGCTTTAGACGATTAAAGCTCGTATCAATAGATGCAACTTTACTTAATAGAATCTTACCCCAAATATTTAGTGGTTTTGCGCTCATTGAATCTGTTATCCCCAAATCCAAAATAGGCAAATCATCCTTATGAAGAAGTATTTTGGCTTCTGTTATTTTTTTTAATTCAGATACATTTCCAATATGATCATAATGCGCATGCGTCAAAATAATAAGCCCGATACTTTTTGGAGAGATCTCGTTATTCTCGAGAAAATCCAGAATTATTTTGGCCTTGCCCTTGTAGCCAGTATCAATTAGAATATTACTAGAGTTGGATTTCAAAAAATAGCAATTTGTTACCCCAACTTTTATAATATTAAACTTATTTTCCACATTTTTCAATATATTAGAAAGTCTTATAAGTTTTATAGTCTATCCTGATTATAGGTGTTTATATGGAAGAAGAAATTAACAACGATGAAACAAGTGAAGACAGTCAAAAATTTCCTTTGCCAATGGGTACCATTGTCAGGATCATGAGGACACATCTCGATAGTGACAAGATGATTTCGAGGAAGGTCAAGGAAGAGATGAATCTCTTTTTAGGTAAGATGCTTGAAGATGTTTCTACTAAATTAAATGATAGCCCTTATGTCACAGTAGATGAAGTGATGTTCAGGGAAGCTGTAAAGCCTTATGAAAACATAAAAGCAGTTGAACTTGAAAAGAAGAGAATAATAAAGACCCTAGAGAAGATCAAAGCTGACTGTGATGTTTTGATAGAGGAAGTAAATAGGACCTTCAGATTATAAATTTTTTTTACTTTATTAAAAAAATAATTAAAAATTAAAGATTAAATTTTTCCTAAAATTTGCTCTAAAAGCTCTTTTGCTTTTTTAAGGTCGTTTACTGCTTTAATGATATTCCTGTTTTTTTAGCATTTTGAATGTATTGTTCTGCTTCGTTCCACATTGCTTTTATATTGTCAGGAACACTGCATCCTGCACTTGAAACTCCGCTCTGCTTACAATCTGCTGGAAGCTTATTTAATATCTGTGTCTGTAAGTTATTAACTGTTTTAATCTGTTGTTGTATGATGCCTTTAATTCTGCGTATGTGGGTAACTTTGAGTTATTTAGGACAACTATAGTGACAGTTGCTGTAGGTAGAGTTGAAACATCATTTGGCATTCCTCCGTACTCTAGTATGTACCCATCGATATTTTCAGAATCTCTAAGAAGATCATTCCAAAATCCAGAGTAATAAAATTCTGTAACTCTCTCCCCCTCCACTGCCGTTATTTGGTTCTCCAAGAGTCCAATTACATTAGATGTAACATTCTGGTTCAATATCTGAGTATCTTCCATAGAAAAATTTAGTGCCTGCTTCTGGACCTGTGGCCCAATACCAATTATCATCCGCATCACCAGTTACGCTGGGATCATCAGTAGCCCCTATCCATGCGGAATCTTCTTCGGATACTATTTCATTGTCTACAATGAACTCATTTTCTTCTTGAGAAGTTATGGTAACAAGATATCCTTTAAGTCCATAGAAGGTTTTTGCTGATGCATTCACGTTAGCATCATCCCAAGTAAAAGTACCTGAAACAAAGTCATAATAGTGCCCAGTATCTATACAAAATTTTTCTATATTCTCGTCATTAAGAGGAACAGAGTAGGTAAATGTGTCAATTCCAAACCAATTTGGATCTGGTGTATACCTTATCATGCCGTTTTCTATAATGGCCGTACCATGCTTTGGTTGGCTAACCGGACCTATGTATTTAAGTTCTGTATTATCATTGGCCAATACATTAATCAAAACTGTGCCGTCTTTATCGCATATGGCAGAGTCGTTTACTGCCCCCAGAAGCCCAAACTGAAGAAACTAAAAAGCAGGGCATAATCAAAGAAAATATTAAGAGTGAAGTTATTATTTTTCTTATTGCTAACATAGTATTACGTCCATGCAATACATTATATATCAATTAATAATACACTAATATATAAATCTTTTGGAAATATTAGTTATCAATAATGGTAATCAATAACTAAAATAAAAGGTAACTAAAAAATAGAATATCTTTCTATAGAAAATTAATAAGAGAATTCAAATAGTAAAATTATAGATTTATTTCCAAGAAGTCTTCTGCGACTATTGCATTTTCACAGTATTTTTTTGATTCTTCTTCGATTTCTTTTGTTTCGTATCGCTGACTTATATGCGTCAATACAAGTTTTTTTGCAGAAAGAAGCTGTGCAACTTCACATGCCTCCTTAACAGTAGAATGATATGTTTCTTTCTTATCTTCTTGAGATATGAATGTCGAGTCATGAATCAGGACATCACAGTGATATGCTTCCTCGGGGAATGTATCTATCTTCTCTGTGTCACCAGTATAGACTATCTTTTTTCCTTTCCTGTTCTTACCTGTTACTTCATCAATAGATATCTCTCTACCATTGACTTGAATTTTTCCATTTTTCTCCAGCAAATTGAACATCTCACCCTTTATACCAAGCTCATCACAAAGTTTTTTGTTAAATTTCCCTCTTGAATCATTTGCGGCAAAAACATACCCAATTGCAGGAACTCCGTGGGATACAGGAAATGGCTTTATCCAATACCTGTCGAACTCTATCTTTTCATCAAATACTTCTATGACATGGATATCAAAATCTGCAGAAAAATAAGGTATTGAGAATAATTGTTTCATATAAACAATGGTATCCTTTGGAACAAATACCTCAAGTAACTGCGTTCTGCCATTTAGTTTCATAGATTGTATTAGGCCCACAAGCCCCATCACATGGTCAGCATGAAGATGTGTTATGAAGATTTTTGTTACTTTCATCGGTGAAACCTTCCTTATCATCTGCCTCTGTGTCCCCTCACCGCAGTCAAAAAGCATGAACTCACCATTATTGTATTGTAAAGCTACAGAAGGAGGATTTCTATCCGAAGTAGGCTTGGACGCAGATGTTCCTAGGAATATAAGCTTCATCATATTAAGAAAAGAATAGAAGTTTAAATTATTTATTATAAAATTTCTATTTCTACCTCGCCTTTTTCGTTAGATTCATTAATAACAATGAAATACCAATATCCTGGGTGGGGTACATTATAGCTTGTTCTCACTAAAGGTCCAGTATTAGAAGATAATTCTATTCCAGTTATTCCTTCTGTGGAGAAAGGAAGAAACCAGTTAGCTTTCAAGAATTTTTCATATGTTTCTTCGTCAATGAAGTAAATCGAAACATTTCCTGTTTTAATTTGATATTTAAACTCTAAACTTTGATCTTTAAAGGCTTCTAATTTAATGGAATCGTATTTCTTATAAGGATAAACAGTTAAAGTTTTTTTAATATTATAATAATTAGATATACTTGAAGGTAAAATTAACTGTTTTGACATTAGAGTTTTACTTAAAGTATAATCATTGGTGTCTAAACCCAAAATATTATTACATTCTTTAATTCTCTCATTTGAAGTATATGCTAAATAATTATTACCTGCTTTAATGGCTTCGTTGTGTGAATATATAAAAAAATCCTTTGCTTTTAGAAAATTTTCAGCCCTCATAAAAGTTGCACCTGTGCTGTAAAGGTCCTGAGCAACTTGATTCTTCTGTTGATTATTAAAGGAAGAAACGGCAATGAGATTAGAGAATAGTAAAATAAAAGTTAATAAACACAAACAATATATCTTTTTCATGGAAATAGATAATTTCCGATATTATTTAAGCTTATCTTCTAATTTATCATTGATTAATATGCAGCCAGTCCAGACAATCTTATCTGGGTAAAACTTATTGTCAAGACCAAAATTATCAAGAAGTTTTTGTACATCAATCCCAAGTGATTCTAAAGAGGGTCTTGCCTTGTGAGGATGTTTGCAAGGTCTATTTGTTATAGCTTTACACTCTATGCAAAAAGAACAACTGCCACCCACTAAGCCCCACGACACAATTCCTTTTTGGGAAAGAAAATTTTCTAGCTCCAGTATCTTCTTGTGAAAGTCAATTTTAGATCTTTTGACTTTATTTTTGTCTTCTTTTACATCTACATCTTCAAAATATCTTATCAAGATAGCTTTGTTATAACTGGATAATTTAGACTTGATCTCTTCAACTGTGCCTATAGATGGGGGGCACATGTAATGTTTTCCATAATTGTCACATATATTCTGATAACAATACTCCCTGATTCTTTCTTCAGGAATTAATAAAGATGGATCAAATTCAATGAATCCTATCAATCCTATTTTTTCAGATAATGACTTTAGCTCTAAAATATAATCTTTCACAATCCTAATTCAAAAGTAAATCTTTTAAGATTAAAGGTTTTTTTTAGGATATGATTTCTTTTACAGTTAAGGGCCATCCCAAAATCACCGCTGAGCACAGAAGCACTTTAGAATTCACAAAAGATGACCATATCAAAGGGAACGGTGATTGTATATTGGGCATCTCATCAGATCATGATATTGATGAACTTAACAAACTAAATGGAAGATTAATTTTTGTAATGAAGGCGGATGAAATCGAAGAGACTTTTGAAGCCATAATCCCAAAAAATCATAAAATAACTGATCAAAGGGAGCTTGTCATAAGAACATCTTCGTTTATCTCAGGCAGAACCTATGCCATAGCATCAAGCAAAGCCTCACTTGACATTGACAGAGACTTAATTGAAGCTCTAAAAAAAGGCAAAGAAATGAAAGTAATTATCTATGAGAAATCAAAATCTATGCAATAGATATCTGTGTTCGGCGAATAGCTCTTTACAGTCCGTTCAGATAGAAACTCAATCTTCTTAGCATATTTTTCTGATTCTTCAGTTATCCTTTTCTTGACGAGATTAATATTTTCAGAAACTGCGTAGAAGTGAACTATGGTATTTTTATATGCTGAAAATACATCTGGAAGGAATTCAAATGAAGAGTGAGGCAAATTCATGATTATCCTATCAGGATTTTCAATATTCTTTATTTCGATTCTTGAATCACCATGTATCGGGACAATATTATAAGTCTTGTTAAGGGCAATATTTTTCTTAAGGTAGTATATGGCCACTTCATTTATATCAATCGAATATATTTTTTTAGGCTCTGACTTTTTAGAGATCATGAGAGAAAATGGTCCAACGCCACAGAACATGTCCAAGATTACCTCATCTTTCTTAACAAGGGATGTTATCCTTTTCCTCTCCTCGGATAATCTTGGTGAGAAATATACCTTGGAAACATCAAGTAAAATTCTTACCCCAAACTCCCGATAGACAGTTTCTGTGATATGGTCGCCAGCGATAAGCTCTAGTTTAGGAACCCTGTACTCTCCTTCAATACTATCCTTTCTAAAAACTGCTTTGATAAATGGATTTAACTCTAAAAGTGCTTCACCTATCATATTTTGATAAGGTATGAGCTCATCACTCAACTGTATCAATGCTATATTCCCTATTGCGTCAAAAGCCCGGAGTTTTAAAAGGTAAGATTCGGGGATTTTTTTTGATAGTATTTCTCTTAAAGAGCTTTTTCTCTTCTCAAGTGGCATGAAATCATAATCTACAATATCATAATCCTTAATCTTCTCTTTGAGTGGCATTATTACAAAGTCGCCATCATAGGCAATTTTAAAATTAATATCAAGGACTCCCTTATCTAAAAGAGAAATTCTGTGCTTTTCTGCTTCTGACCTAGAGACTCTTGCACCTATCATGGCATCTAACGATTAGAATATTTCTGTCCCTTTATGCTTTCCCTCTATGATGGCCTTTATGTTCTTGAGCTCTTCCTTCCCACAGACTATGGTCTTTATCTTTGACCGCTTCAAAATTTTTGCTGCCAATGGATCAATAACTGCATTGACTCCTGCTTCTGCCTTTGTTCCTTCAACTATCTCAAGAAGATTTTCGTGGCTGATTTTTCCAAGCTTCTTTGCATCAGAGAATTTTCGGGGATCTTTATCGTATACGCCATCTACATTTGTGAATCTCAAGAATAAATCTGCACCTACAAATTCAGCAAGCATTGAAGAAACAGCATCAGTTGTATGCCCTGGATGTGTTCCACCGAGTACAGGTATCTTGCCTAAATACAATGTTGACAACGCATGCTTAAAATCATTTGAAACTTCTACTGGGGCCTTTTTTCCTAAAGCGCCCATAAAAAGAGAAGCATTCAGTTTAGCAACTTCCATCCCGACAAAATCAAGGAACGTGTCATCTTTTCCGATATCTTTTAGGGCCTGGATATATTCTCTTGCGATTGTTCCTCCGCCAACAACTACTAGGAATTCATGAGTGTTCGAGAGTGAAACAATTTGTTTGGAAACATTCTTTACCAGTTCAACATCAATTTTATCTGGGAAAACAAGAGATCCGCCAATCTTTAAAACAATCCTCATAAACTAAACCTCAATTGTAATTCTAATAAGTTCGCCGTCTTTCTTCTTTAAGAAGTTTTTGAGATTTTTAGGGGCTATGATTTCAACAACATTTTGAGGGTGGTGGGTCCTTAAAGGTATTATAACTGCACCTTCTATCCTACCATCAATCAATGCTTTGTAACATCTGACATTTCCAAAAGACCTTCCTTCGTCGGTGCCTGATTTCAATATAACTGAAGGGTACCTATCAAGGAATTTTCTAAGCAGTATGTCTGTTTCATCGGTGAGTTTAATATTTAGTGTTCCTGGATAAGGGCTAAAACCAAGACCATCTTCAAACTGTTTTTTGTAAAAAAGCCTTGAAACATAATATTTTCCTTCACCGATCCCGGAAACTATTGTTCCATCGATAGTAAGTTCATCATTTTTTTTGTTGAATAGCTCGCACATTTCAACGAAGAAAGTCTTCAGGTAATTTTTTCCGTATTCAGTAAGCGTAATTGTCTGTCCTCCTTTTACAAATGTTCTTTCTATAGCACCAAAAGATTCCAGCTCTTTTAGCCACCTTGAAGCGGTCTGTTGGGACACACCAAGTTCTTTTCCAAGATCCTTTGAAGAAATATAAACAGACCCCTTGACCTTACCCTTCTTAGCTAATGTTAAAAGAGGTAAGAGGTAGCTGTCTTTCATATATTAAAGATTATTTTAATAAATTTAAAAGGTTATTGGGATTTTATGCAAGGCCTACAAGCGAATGGATTAATTCAGTTATTCCATTTCCCATCTTTGCAGATCCAGCTATGACTGGAAATCCATTGAATTTTCTTCTTATCGTTTCTGTGTCTGCAATGTCACTCTTGTTCAAAAATATCAAGCATGGAATCCCTTTATGTTTTAATTCCTGTAAAAGATGTATGTCAAATTCTGAGATATTCATTGTAGAATCCAAAACCATTATTCCTATGTTTGCACCCCTTGATAAGATGTCTCTCATAAAATCAAATCTTTCCTGTCCTGGTGTTCCGTAAAAATGAATTTTTCTTCCGCCAACTATTGCCCGTCCATAGTCCATGGAAACTGTAGTATTATTCTTATCAATGTTTATTGCGCCGTGTTCTATAGCTTTGATTAGGGTGCTCTTTCCAGCGTTTTCCTTTCCAAAAACAACAACCTTAACATCTTCCATACTAATCTCCTCAAAGCACTAATTACTATTGCTAATCAATATAGTTATCTAATACTATATAAATCTATTGGTATTGTTGAATATAAATACAAATGAATCAGATAATTATTTAATTTAGTAAACCCACAATTACCATTATGGAACTCTCCGAAAAGGTAATTTTGCTGACAGGTGCAAGTGGGGGGATTGGTAAACCTATCCTTGAGCACTTGAATAGGAATGTTAAGGTTCTAATAGGAAGCGGTAGGAAGAATCTCCAGGATTTCACAAGGATAAAGGAAGATGAAAAGTTCAACTATATGCCCATGGACCTAAACTCAGAGGACAACCTCAAATTCCTTTTTAGCTACATCATTGAGGAATATGGAAGACTTGATGTGATGATCAATACCATCAGGAGGTAGTCTCTATTCTCATACAATTGAGGATTTTCCGATTGAAGAATATGATAAAGTGATTGATACAAATCTTAAAACTGCTTTCATGCTGACAAAAGAATCAATCAAATACATGAAAAGAAATGGCGATCAAGGCGGCAATATATTACATTTTGTTTCTTCCTCTTCAAAAGATGTATCACATAATAAAGCCCCATATGGAATTGCAAAGGCCGGACTTGAAGCCCTAATAAGATATTCTGCACATGAAGCTGCAAAATACAATATCAAGGTTAATGGTATATCGCCTACTTATGTTTTTACTGAAAGACATGAGAAAGAAATAGAGCTACAATCAAGAAGAACAAATAGAAGTGTGGCAGAAATAGAAGAAAAAATTATGGGAGGCCAACTCCTAAAAAGAAAGCTTTACCCCAAAGATATTATTCCACTGGTGGATTTATTGATCCAGACTGAAGTTATCACAGGTGAGATATACAATTGCACTCTCGGAAAGTAATTTACAATTCTATAATAAAATGAGAAGAGGTGATATTAATCTCCTTCTTCTAAAATAATAAGTTCATCTTCAAATATTTATCGGGTATACTTTAAAGTTAAATTAAGAAATAGTAAATAATTATTAATTATATTTAATAATTATTATTATTATTTAATAAAATCTATTTTTTCTTCTTTGCCATCTATGAAAATATTTGTTTCGTATGGTTTTGTTTGTGCTATGGCCTTGCCATTTTTTATAACTAAATATCTCCTAGCAACTAGCCTTATCGCATCAATTGCTGTTGGAGCATCAAATACAACTAGGTCTGCAGAGTTTCCTACTTTAATCCCATAATCTTTTGCACCAAATGCTTTGGCCGGATTTGTTGTAATCATTTCAATTAACCGCATCATTTCGTTATAGCCTGACATCTGCCCGTAGTGGACAAATACAAATGCTGCCTGCAAAGGGTCTCCAAGTCCAAGTGGGTACCATGGATCCATTATCGAGTCATCAGCTATAGAGACATTTATCCCCATTGAGTCCATCTCCTTTACCCTTGTGTGGCCTCTTCTTTTTGGATAAGTATCAAATCTTGCTTGGAGAACTGAATTATCAAGGGGATTTGTCACCATATTTAGTTCTGCCTTCTTAATCCACCCAAGAAGTTTGAAGGCGTATGCATTATTATAGGAGTGCATTGCAGTTGTATGGCTTGCCGTTACTTTTCCTTGGTAATTATTTTTTATTGTTTCAGCTGCTAGAACTTCAACAAATCTTGAGTGATCATCATCTGTTTCATCTATGTGGAGGTCCACCATTTTGCCTAACTCTTTTCCTAATGAAACTGCAAATATTGCATCCTTTACACCATCCTCTCTTGTCCACTCATAATGCGGAATCCCCCCAACTACATCTGCACCTTTCTCCATTGCCTTTCTCATCAATTCTTCTCCATCGGGATACGAGAAAATACCTTCCTGGGGAAATGCAACTATCTGAAGTTCGAGATAGTTCTTGAATTCCTCTTTGATTTCAGATAATGCATTTAGGGCTTTTAGGGATGAATCACAAACATCAACATGTGTCCTAACTCTAGTGACTCCGTTTGCAATCTCCCACTTCAATGCTTTCCTTACTCTAGCCTTAACATCTTCTTTTGTAAGGGTCTTTTTTCTCTCTGCCCATATATCAATGCCTTCCAAAAGAGAGCCACCAAGATTGTATCTGGGCTCACCCACAGTAAGAGCTGCATCCATGTGAACATGTATCTCAACTAACGGTGGAGAGACGAATCTTCCTTTAAGATCAATTTCCTCATCGCCTTTTTCAGTGATATTCTTTTTTATTTCACAAAATTTACCATCACAAAACCCTATATCAAGTAAATAATTATTATCGTTTAATCTAGCATTTCTCAAAATTAGTTCCATTTGCACACCCTTAATATTAGTAATATATTCCAATTAATATAAATTTAATCTTAAGGATTTCAATAAAATAAAAGAAATAGATATAAAAGGAAATAAAAAAGATAGACCAGATGAAGAAAATCACTCTAGAAAAACTATGGGATGTTTTAACCCCAATACAGTTACTGGTAATAGGGTATATTTCCATATCAATAATAGGATCATTATTGCTTATGTTACCTGTGGCCTCCTCATCTGGTATACCTCAAAATTATATTGACGCTCTTTTCACGTCTACTTCGGCTTCAACTACCACTGGCCTTATAGTCGAAGATACTGGAACATATTATTCTCTTTTTGGCCAAGGAATAATATTGCTATTATTTCAGATTGGCGCACTTGGGTATATGATGGGGGTTACATTAATGGTCTTGGGACTTGGGGGAAAAATATCTATCACAGATAGAATACTTCTAAGAGAATCTGTTAAGAGACCAACGACAGTAGATATGATATGGTTTGTAAAAATAATAACAGTAATTACATTCACAATAGAAGCTTTGGGCGCTTTAGTGCTCGCTCTTTATTGGACAAAAGATTTTAGTTTTAATGATGCTTTGTATTTGGGAGTCTTTCACTCAGTCTCTGCTTTCTGTACGGCAGGATTTTCCCTATTCAAAGATAGTTTTATTGGATACCAAAGCAGTATTTTATTGAACGTAGTCATCAGCGTTTTGTGTATACTTGGGGGAATCGGATTTTTTGTTATCTATGATGTTTTAAGATTCATCGGAGCCTCTTATAAAAAGGAACAAAAGAAGCTCTCAGTCTATACTAAATTTAGCTTCTTACTAACAATAGCCCTAATATTATTTGGATTCATTATTATTTTTTTATCAGAGGGCAATTCAAATAATTCAGTAATGACTTCTATGTTTCAAGCAATATCATCCTCAAGCACAACTGGTTTTAATAGTGTCGATATATCTATTATGGGATTGCCAAGCCTTTTTATTATGATGATATTGATGTTTATAGGTGCATCTTCTGGAGGAACTGGAGGGGGTATAAAGGCAAGCACCTTTGGAGTATTAGTTCTATTCACATATTATCTTCTAAAAGGCAAAAAAGACGTTAATATTTTCAAGAGAATTATACCCCCAGAGAAAATAGACAAAGCATTTGGTATTTTTATAACTTCAATGATTTTTATAGTCGTTGCTTTAGGAATATTGCTTTTCACAGAAGAATTCCCTTTCATTTCGCTTCTTTTTGAAATTGTCTCTGCACTTGGAACTGTTGGTCTTTCTCTGGGTATCACCCCCCATCTTAGTTCAATCGGAAAATTAGTAATTATATCACTTATGCTAATAGGGAGAATAGGCCCATTGGCAATAGGATTTTCATTGTTGGGTAAACAAAAGGAAATATCTTTTAAATATCCAAAAGCAGATATTTTTGTTGGATAAGAGTGTGATTTAATGAAACAGTTTGTAGTTATTGGTCTTGGAAATTTTGGTATAAATGTTGCAACTGCCCTTCATAAACTAGGAAATCAAGTCTTAGTTATTGATGAATCAGAAAGAAAAGTTGAGCAGATTAAAGATTTTGTTACACAAGCAATTGTTGCCGATACAACTGACAGGAAAGTATTATCGGAGTTTGTGGATAAATCTGTAGATGCGGCAATAGTATGTATGGGGGACAATATTGAAGCAAGTGTGATGATTACCCTATATCTAAAGGATTTAGGTATTGAAAAGATAATAGCAAAAGCAATAAATGAAGATCATGGTCGTATTTTAGGACTAGTTGGTGCTACAAAGATAATTTATCCTGAAAAAGATGTTGCGATAGAACTTGCAGAAACTCTCACAACACCGAATCTTATTAATTGGCTTCCTGTTGAACCCGATTATAAAATCTTTGAGCTAAAAGCTCCAAAAGACTATGTAGGCAAGACACTTGCTGAATTAAAATTATATGATAACTATGGAATACAAGTTATAGCTGTGAAAGAGGGGCCAAAAGGACCTTTTCATCTGATCCCCGGAGGGAGCTTCACTATAACTGAGAATAGCTCTCTTGCCATCATAGGTAAAAATGAGGATATTGCAAAGTTAAAATCAAATAATAAATAAAATATAACAAATACCTTTTTATTTCTAAACCTCTAAATATAATGCATGGATGATGAAGATAAGATTATCTTAGCTGGTCTTGGGACTTTTGGAGCTTTAGCGTATATTGCTATAAAAGAAATTCAGGAAAGAGACGCTTTGGAAGAAGAATCTAAATCATCCCAAGCTAGTGAAGCCCTTGAAGCAGGGTATACCCTTTCTGAAAAAGAGAAAAAAGAATTCCCAATTTACAAAGATATCCTACAACTGTTATTAGGTAGAAAGTAAATCATCATAGGAACTTTTTTAAGATACTTATTGCATACCCCTCCAATGGATAAAAAGCGAATAGGAGTCTTGGCAATTGTTGGTGCAAGTGTGATGTGGGCTATTGAGCCCATATTTGCAAAACTTGCTTACGCCAATTCTAGCGTTGTTCAGACTTCAGCTTTTAGGGCCATATTTGTAACAGTTGTGGCTTTGATCTATGCACTTTCAACAAATGGGAAAAATATTAAGATTTCTAAAAAAGAATTTTCTGTGATATTCTATATCGCTGTTGTTGGGACTCTCGTTGCAGATTTATTATTTTACTTTGCGCTCACAAAGATATCTGTCCTGAATGCAGTTTTGATAGGACATCTCCAGCCTATCTTTATTATATTAATAGGCTATTTTATCTTAAAGGATGAAAAGCACTCGAAATATGATTATGCCGGCATATTCATAATGATATTTGGGGCGCTACTTGTCACTACCCAAACAATTCAAAATCTCCTTATTTTAAGAATAGGAACTGTTGGAGACCTATTAGTTGTGGGTGCAACTGTGTCGTGGGCCACTACAGGAGTTGCTGCAAGAAAGTATCTAAAGAATATGAACTGTGGTATAATTACATTTTACAGATTTCTAATTGCAGCCATATTCTTCTCAATCTATCTGCTATTCAGAGCAGAGTTCCACTTTGGAAGTGTAAATCAGATTATAATTGGGATTATAGTTGGAGTCGGTTACATTCTGTATTATGAGGGCCTTAAAAGAGTCAAAGCGGCACAAGCCGGTGCACTAGAATTATCAACACCCTTCTTTGCTGCAATCCTGGGATTTCTTGTTCTTGGGGAGTTAGTAACACCCATGCAGATAGCAGGGATTCTTATTCTGTGCATTGGTGTTTATCTACTTTCAAAAAAGGAATAAAAAATAATTTATCTTCTCTGTGTGTATTCCCAGCATATCTCCCATACAGGTATTGTGGCACATGTCGGATCATTTATCTTGTAGTAGACCGGAGTCCTTGGATGATCTATACCAATGTCAAATCTTTTGTCTTTTTCCACTTTTGTGTCGACAAATGATATTCTAGCTACACCGTTTGAATTATACCCATAAAGTGGAACATTTCTGGAATATGCCCTCTGGAGACTTACTTTGGTCTTTTGGGAGATTACGCCGTTGTCAGGTCTTCCCTCAACAACTGTGATGTACCCAAATCCTGGATCCTTCTTGCGATTAATTATTATGTTTGACTCCTTTAATTCATTGAAGATTTTCTCACTGAGGTAAACAGCTTCATATCTATTGAAGTAATTTCTTTCCTCTAGTTTTATCTGGCCTGTAATAGGGATGGGCATCACATCGTATTCTTGATTAGAAAGTAATTTCTTTAAGTTGTCAGTTGGCTCATCTAAGACAAGGATTTTTGCAGATACTATTGAGATACTACTTAAGATAATCATAATACAAAAAAGGGAAACTGTAATTTTTGTTTTCATTTTTATCCCTCCAAATACTTTTATTGCTTCAAATATTTAAAGATAATTGAATTATAGATTAATAGCCATTAAATATATAAAATTAAAAAATAATATAGAATAGATTGAATTATGAAAAGCCTTGAAGAAATAGAAAGATTAATTGAAGAACGTAAAGGGGAAATAAAAGATAGATATCACGTTAAGGAAATTGGGCTATTTGGTTCTTATCTTAAAGGCGAAGCGAATGCCACAAGTGATTTGGATATTCTAGTAGAATTTGAAAAAACTCCTGGTTTATTTGATTTTTTAGACCTTGAAGATTATCTTACTGAATTACTGGGCATAAAAGTGGATCTAGTTATGAAAAATTCTTTAAAACCTTATATCGGTAAGATTATTCTAAATGAGGTCAAATACCTATGAAACGAGAGTTTAAAGATTATTTTATTGATCTAATGGACTCAATAAATAAAATTGAAGAATTTACTGAAGGCATGGAGTATAATGATTTTCTAAAAGATAACAAAACTATTTTTGCATGTGTTAGAGCAATTGAAATAATGGGTGAAGCAGTCAAAAATATTCCTGAATATGTAAAAGAAGAAAACAAGGAAATACCTTGGAAAAAAATATACGGAATGAGAAACAAACTAATTCATGAGTACTTTGGCGTTGAACCAGAAGTTGTTTGGATAACCATAAAAGAGGATATTCCATTAATTAAACCTTACATTATGGAAATTCTTGAAGAATTAGATTAATTATCCTTCTGATAAATAGGTTTTTATAGGGAAATTCCTTAATAATCTTGAATAAATATAGAATTCATATCTATAACTTTGTAAAAGCCTACATAATATTCAATTTATTGATGTATAAGGGATGTTTTTAATGAATAACGAAGCTAGGGCCAGAGGAGATATTGACAAAATGCTTGTTGATTGTGGTTGGGTTGTTCAGGATTATAAAATGATGGATCTTGGTGCTTCAAGGGGTGTTGCAGTAAGAGAGTTCCCACTTCTTACCGGAATTGCAGACTACCTTCTTTTTATCGATAGGAAAGCTTGTGGTGTCCTTGAAGCTAAAAGAGTTGGAATACCTCTAGGTGGTGTTGCAGACCAATCTATAAAATATGTTGGAGGTTTGCCTGAGGATATTCCATCTGTTGGCGATCCGCTTCCTTTTGCATATAATAGTACAGGAAAAGAGACTTCGTTTGTTGATCTAAGAGACCCAAGACCACGCTCAAGAAGAGTCTTCTCTTTTCACAGGCCTGAAACTTTAAAAGAACTTCTATCTGATGAAAAGACATTAAGAAGAAAGTTACAAGAGATGCCTCCACTAATAACAGAGGGGCTAAGAGATTGCCAGATTGAAGCCGTCACAAACCTTGAAAAATCTTTTAGAGATACAAGGCCCCGCGCATTGATTCAGATGGCAACAGGTTCTGGAAAAACTTTTACTGCAATTAGCTTTGTCTATCGTTTGATAAAACATTCAAATGCAAAAAGAGTACTATTCTTAGTGGATAGGACAAATCTTGGAAAGCAAGCCATGACAGAGTTCAGCCAGTATAGGACTCCAGATGATGGGAGAAAGTTCACAGAACTTTATAATGTACAACATCTGTCTTCAAACGTAATTGATCCGGCAAGTAGAGTTTGCATTTCAACAATTCAAAGAGTCTATTCGATGCTCAGAGGAGAGATTGAAATGGAAAGTGAAGCTGAAGAGCAGTCACTTTTTGACCAAGACATTGATGGTGCCCCAGTTGATGTTTGTTACAATCCTTTCATCCCAATTGAAACATTTGATTTTATCATAACAGATGAATGCCACAGATCGATTTACAATCTCTGGAGGCAAGTTTTAGAATATTTTGATGCTTTCATTATTGGCCTTACTGCTACACCTTCAAAGCAGACACTTGGATTTTTCAATCAGAATCTTGTCATGGAATATAATCATGAGCGGGCAGTTGCAGATGGCGTTAATGTTGGATACGATGTATATAGAATTAATACGGCCATTACTGAAAAGGGTAGCACCGTAGAGGCAGGATTTTACATTGATAAAAGGGACAGAGTAACAAGGCAAGTTAGATGGGAGTCACTTGATGAAGAACTCAAATATGAAGGCAGAGACCTTGATAGGTCAGTAGTTTCACCGGATCAGATTAGGACTGTGATAAAAACATTCAAAGAAAGATTGTTTACTGAGATATTTCCAGGCAGAAAAACAGTTCCAAAAACTCTAATTTTTGCTAAAGATGATTCGCATGCAGAGGATATTGTAAATATTATAAGGGAAGAGTTCGGCCAAGGAGATGAATTCTGTAAGAAAATCACTTATAGGACTATGGGTGAGAAACCTGAAGACCTAATTGCAAGTTTCAGAAACTCTTACAATCCAAGGATAGCTGTTACTGTAGACATGATATCAACTGGTACTGACATAAAACCATTAGAGTGTCTTATATTCATGCGAGATGTTAAATCAAGAGTTTACTTCGAGCAGATGAAGGGAAGAGGAACAAGAATAATTAATCCCACTGATTTACAAATGGTAACTTCTGATGCAAAAAATAAAACTCATTTTGTGATAATAGATGCTGTTGGAGTATGCGAAACAGACAAAACTGATTCAATGCCGCTTGAGAGAGCGAGGAATGTACCTTTGGAAAAGTTGCTTATGGGGATGGCTTTGAGAAAAAAGAACAAAGATATGATATCCTCTCTTGCAGGTAGACTCGCCAAAATCGACTTAGAGATGGATGAAAAGGAGAAACAGGAGATTCAAAAGATAGCTGGAAAGAACATGAACGAGATTGTAAATGAACTTCTTGATGCTGTCGATCCAGACAAAACTATTGAAACTGCATGTAAGATGTTCGATACGACTGAGCCCACAAAGGAGCAACTGAACAAGGCTTCAGAAGAACTTCTAAACAAAGCAAGTAAGCCATTTGACAATCCAAAGCTACGATCAAAGATTATTGAGATAAAAAAGAAGAACGAGCAGATAATTGATAACATTAGCAAGGATGAGGTACTGTTTGCAGGATTTGATGACCTTGCAGCAGAAAAAGCAAGAATAATTGTTAATAACTTCAAGAACTTCATCGAAGAAAATAAGGATGAATTGACAGCACTTCAGATTATTTATAGTAATCCTTACCCAACAAGATTTCTAACTTATGACGCTATTAAGGAGCTTGCTGAAGCGATAGAAAAGCCTCCTTACTACCTTACAACAGATAAGTTGTGGGCGGCTTATGAGAAGCTAGAGAAATCAAAAGTTAGGGGTGCTGGGCCCCATAAGTTACTTACAGATATTATATCTCTTTTAAAATTTGAACTTGGAGAAATTCAAGTCCTTGAACCTTTTTCGTATACTGTTGACAGAAGATTTGAGGAGTGGGTGTCAAGCAAGAAAAAGCAAGGAGTGACTTTTACTAGTGAGCAACTAGAATGGCTAAAGATGATAAAAGACCACATTGCAACATCTATGAGTATTTCTAAGGATGATCTTGAGCAGACTCCTTTTCACAACAAGGGTGGGCTTGTTAAAGCGAATAAAATCTTTGATGGAAAAATAGATAAGGTCATAGAAGAGCTACAGGAAGCACTGGTGAGCAAGTGAATGATGAGCTGCCCAAAGGTTGGGTTTGGACAAGTTTAGAAAAATGTATCGAGGTCTTAGATAATCAGAGAAATCCAATTAATGCAGAAGAGCGAGAAAAAAGAATTAATGACAAGGATCAATCTAAACTTTTTCCATACTACGGTGCAACTGGACAAGTAGGCTGGATTGATGACTATATTTTTGATGAAGAACTTATTCTATTAGGGGAGGATGGCGCACCTTTCTTAGATTTTAGCAAAGATAAAGCTTATCTCATAAGAGGTAGATCTTGGGTTAATAATCATGCTCATGTTTTAAGGGCTATAAAAGATATTAGTGTTAATTCTTTTATTTGTCATTATCTTAATACTTTTGATTATCATAACTACATTACTGGAACAACTAGATACAAACTTAACCAATCTCAAATGCGAAAAATAATGATTCCAGTTCCACCTTTAGCTGAACAACAAAGAATAGTAAACAAAATAGAAGAGCTTTTCACAAATCTTGACAAAGGTGTCGAATCTCTAAATTTAGTCAAATACAAACTTAAGATATACCGGCAAGCTATTTTGAAATATGCAATGGAAGGAAAACTCACTGAAAAATGGAGAGAAGAAAATGAGGCTAAATTGAAAACAGTTTTAATTATTTTTGAGCAATTAGAAGTAGAAGAAACATCTTGGTTAGATGGTAAATTACTTATTCCAAAAGAATGGAAATGGACAAAACTAGAAAAAATTATTTCTAATATTTCAAATGGTATTACGGAAAAACAAAATAAGGAAAAAATAGGCTTTCCTGTAACTCGCATAGAAACTATATCAAATGAGAATATTAATATGACTAGAGTCGGTTATTTAAAAAATTTAAACGATTTACAAATTGATAAATATAGATTAAAGATTGGAGATATATTATTCAGTAATATAAATAGTGATTCCCATTTAGGTAAGACGGCAGTATTTGAAATTGAAAATCAATTGCTTTTACATGGTATGAATCTACTATTAATAAGACCGCTTAATAAGTATATTTCGTCACAGTTTTTAAATTATTTATTTATGTTTTATAGATATTCAGGAATTTTTATTTCAATTGCCCAGCATGCAGTTAATCAATCCTCAATTAATCAATCCAAATTAAAAAATTTAGATATACCACTACCTCCTCTCGAAGAACAAAACATAATAGTTGAACAAATAGAACAACTGTTCTCCCTTGCCAACTACATTGAAGAAACCGTTGATTCTAAACTAGAACAATCCAAAAAACTTCGCCAGAGTATCCTAAAAAAGGCCTTTGAAGGAAAGCTTGTTCCACAAGATCCAAATGATGAGCCTGCAGAAATTCTTTTAGAAAGAATAAAAATAGAAAAGTCAAATAAAGGAAAAGCTATTCAGGAGAAGTGAATATAATGTCTAACGAATCAATGGCTGTTCAAAAGCTATGGAACTATTGCAATGTCCTAAGGGATGATGGTGTAAGCTATGGCGATTATGTTGAGCAGTTAACATACTTACTATTTCTTAAAATGGACGATGAGCAAACTAAATCTCCTTTTAATAGAGTATCAAAGATCCCAAAGAATCTAGACTGGGAAAGCCTTCTAAAAAAAGATGGTGATGAGCTTGAGGTCCATTATAGGCATATACTAGAATCTTTAGGAAAAGAAAAGGGGATGATAGGTGTAATCTTTAGAAAAGCCCAGAACAAGATTCAGGATCCTGCAAAACTAAAGCGGCTTGTCATGCTTATAGAAGGTGAAGAAACCTGGATGGGTATGGGCATCGATGTCAAGGGTGCAATCTACGAAGGATTGTTACAAAAAAATGCAGAGGATATCAAAAGTGGTGCCGGCCAGTATTTCACCCCAAGGGCCTTAATCAAATCGATGGTTGAAGTCATACAGCCGAACCCAGGGGAAACTATCTGTGACCCAGCTTGCGGCACCGGCGGATTCCTTCTAGCCTCACACGATCTTATATCAAAATATCCCTTAGACATTGACCAAAAAAAATTCTTGAAAGAAGGAACGTTTCACGGCTGGGACATAGTAGATAGTGTCGTAAGGCTCTGCACAATGAATCTCTACTTGCATGGGATTGGTGGAGAAGATAGCCCAATTATAACTGATGATGCCTTAGCATCAGATCCAGGTGACAGATTCGACATCGTTCTCACAAATCCGCCCTTCGGGAAGAAGAGCAGCATAACAATTGTTAATGGTGAAGGGAAAATCGAAAAAGAATCTCTCACATACCAAAGAAATGACTTCTGGGCAACTACCTCAAACAAACAGCTGAACTTTCTGCAGCATGTTAAAACTCTATTGAAAATAAATGGCAGGGCCGCAATAGTTGTTCCTGATAACGTGCTATTTGAAGGCGGGGCAGGCGAAACAGTCAGAAAAAGATTGCTGCAGCAGTGTGATGTTCACACACTTTTAAGACTTCCAACAGGCATCTTCTACGCTCAAGGTGTCAAAGCCAATGTATTATTTTTTGATAAAAGGCCGGCAAGTGAAAAACCCTGGACGGAAAAACTCTGGATATATGATCTAAGGACTAACATTCACTTCACCCTGAAAACAAACACACTAAGATATGAAGATCTAGAAGATTTCATAAAATGCTATAACCCTGAAAATAGGCACGAGAGAACAGAAACTGAAAGATTCAAATCGTTTACCTACGAAGAAATCATGAAAAGAGACAAAACAAATCTAGATATTTTCTGGCTAAAAGACAATAGCCTTGGCGATTCAGAAAATCTTCCAGACCCAAAGCTCCTAGCTTTAGAAATTGCAGAAGATTTAGAGTCAGCACTTGACGAGTTTAAAAGAATATATGAAGAATTAGAAGAATAATAAATTAAAGAAGCTTATTCTCCTTCAATATCCTGATAACTTCATCATATACTTCGTTTAATTCTAATTCAGTTCTTGCCCCTGTAATGATGTATTTACCGTTCTTGTAGATTGTAACGTGCTTTCTTTCGCCGTGAATTAGGACCTTCACAAGAAGGGCCGGGTAGGTCTCAGGATTATATTCGGCATGAACAAAGTCAATAATCCCGTAAGCCTTTACTATATCTACATCATTTGGAAATCTTCCAGTTGCAACAATATTTGTTATTATAGGTCTTGTCCCAAAGGGTACGTCTTTCTTCATCAAAATCATCCTTCATTAGCTATATTATTAGTATTGTTGGCACTAGTATATAAGCTTTTATTTTTAACTTCTTTAAAATATAGCCCCTTGACTATTTTTTTCATAAAATTAAATGAAAAACAGTAATAAATATATATTAAGACGCATATTTATCAATTGGAATACTAAAAATATTTTAGTTAGATAGGTGCAACTCTTGAAAAAAAAACTCCAATAAATGAATCGGGATATGAACTGTCTCCTAATGAGGTGATTGAAGGAATATTCAGTGCTGCTCCAATAGGTATTGGTATTGTAATAGATAGAGTATTCGTTTTTGTCAATGACTTTCTTTGTAATCTTTTAGAGTATTCCAAAGAGGAACTAATAGGTAAAAATTCAAGATTGGTATACTCAACTGATGAGGAGTATGAATACGTTGGAAAGGAAAAATATGGTCAACTAAAAAAATATATAACTGGAACTGTCGAAACAAAGTTTAAAACAAAATCTGGAAAAATAATAGATATAATACTTTCTTCTTCTTATATAGACAGAAATATCCCCTCCAAAGGAACCATTTTTACTGCACTTGACATCACTGAAAGAAAATCTATTGAAGAAAAACTCAAAGAAAGTGAATTAAAATATAAGAGGCTTTATGAAAACCTGAGCGCCTGTGTGGCTATTTATGAAACTAAAGATAACGGAAATACGTTTATTATCAAAGGTATTAACAAGGCAGGAGGAGAAAAAAGCAAAGTGAAACTCGAAGAAATCAAAGACAAAAGTGTTGTAGAAATATTCCCAAGTGTGAAAGAAATCGGGTTATTTGACATCTTCAAGAAAGTTTACGCTACTGGTAAACCTGAGTATCTGCCAACAAGATTCTACAAGGATAACAGGATGTCCCAATGGGTTGAGAACTATGTTTACAAATTGTCTTCTGGCGAAATAGTGGCAATATACGAAGATATTTCAGAGAGAAAATTACCAAATGATTTTCCAACGACATATTCTTTTGAGTATCCTAAGATATCTAACCAAGCACTACTAACGTTGATAATATGACCAGATTCATTTAATGACTGGAGCGGAAATGGAGATTTCTCAAAAAATATATCAAGTATTTGTGAATCTATTCCATCCTTATTCAGTTTCTCCATTTTTGACCCTCTTAATTATTGCGGATAATATAATTAATTAATGAATAATTATAATATTATGCTTTCTTTAGTTTCAAGACAAACACTGCACCGCTCGGCCTATTGTCCTCAACGCTAATTTCTCCGCCATATCTTTCCATGACTTTTTTGACTATGTAAAGGCCAAGGCCCGAGCCCCTAGTATCACCGAAGCTTTCTCCTTCTTCGAATATTTTGTCTTTTATATCTAAAGGAATACCTTTTCCATAATCGGCAATCCTCAGTTCACAGCGGCCATCTTTTTCATGAATCAATATGTCAATCCTATCAGTTTTTCCATGGACAATAGCATTTCTGACAATGTTGTCTATTATGGCAGAATAGATGGCCCCATCACATAAAACAGTACAGTCTCCTTTGATACTGAACTTGATATGTGGATAGTTATTCACTACACTTTCAACGATACTTACCAGTGATTTTCCAGATAGAACTTCTTCAGAAACAAGAGCGTTTTCAAGTGACCTCATCTGTTCAATTAGAGAAACACTCTTCATGATTGCTTTAGTTGCTTTTTGTTTCAATCCTTGATCGTCTACTTGAATCATATCACATGCTGACATTACAACTGTCAGGTCATTTAGGATATCGTGCCTTAGAATCTTGTTTAGGATGCTCAAAGTTTCATTTAGTCCTTTGACAGTATCTTCTGCTTTTTTCCTGTCAGTGACGTCAGTACCCACTGAAAACAATCCGATTAAATTATCATTTTCATCTTTTATTGGCCTATTGGTCCATAGCACCCAGACACGTTCTCCATTTTTCTTTATATTTTCATTAATATTCCGAGGATATTTTTCTATATCGGAGAATACTTCTAAAAGCAAATCATCAAGATGTCTTCCTGTTGATTCAATCTTTGGAGTAATTGTGCCAATGAAATTCTTCCCAATAAGATCTTCTTCTTTGTAGCCAAAGAACTTTAATCCGTACTCATTCATTGAGAGTATATTTCCTTCTTTGTCGAATTTTGTTATTATGCTATTTGCATTTTCTACCAATTCTCTATATTTCTCCTCACTTTGCCTAAGTGCATCTTCTGTTTTTTTCTTTTCAGTTATATCTTGTATAATTCCCTTATAATGAGTTATAATACCTTCAGAATTCCTAATAATAAATGTCCAATCACTAACTACTAGAACATTACCTTCCTTTGTTATTATTCTATAGGGCTCATGAATAAACTCAGTTCTATCTTTTTCTTCACTGAATTTTTTCACTTCTTGAAAAACTCTTGGTAGGTCTTCTGGATGGATACAATTTGAATAATACACTTTTTCACTAACAAAATCCTCAGGCATGTACCCCATAATATTTAAAACGTTCTCGGAAACAAATTCTACAGGCCAATTTTCAGTATTTTTCCAAGTAAATAGCATTATGTTACTTGTGTTTATAATTAGTGAAGATTCCTTCAATTTTTCGTCAAGCTTTTTTTGGTCTGTTACGTCCAAAAATAAAGTGGCAAATTTTCCTTTTTCTGGACTAAATGCAGATACATCATAATATTTATCTAATTGATTGAAATACATATTAAATCTAAGAGGCTTGCCTTCCAAAGCAACTCTGCCATAATTATCAATCAAGTATTTTTCTGTTTTTGGGAGGATTTCTAATACTGTCTTTCCAATAACATCTTTTCTTTTTAGTCCAGTTATTGATTCAAACTGTTGATTTATATCAAGAAATCTGTAATCAAAAGGAATCCCCTCTTTATCCAAAATAATCTCATGCAAGGCGAATCCACTAAACATTCTATTAAATAACAATGAATATTTCTTTTCGCTTTCTTTTAATCTTTCTTTTTCATGTTCAAGTTCATATTTTTTCAAGATATTATCAAGATCTGTTTCTATGACTGTTTTAAACTCCTCTATTAAATCCTTGTAAGCGATAGCTTTTGGATTATCTTTGTAATCAAGAACACAAATAGTTCCAAAAATTTCACCGCTAGGCCACTCAAGAGGAAATCCAAGGTAGTATATCATTCCAAGAGGTATATCTGGATTGTGATCCCAATTAGGATCTTTAGTGGCATCAGAAACTAATAGAGGCTCACGTTTATCCATGACAGTTTCGCAGTAAAGCCCACTGTTTAAGTTAGCCCTCTCGCCTTTATGGTAAGGATTTTTTTCAGTTTTACTAGGTATAAAAACTTCAATCTGTGGTGGATCAACCTTCATTATTAGTCCAGCTGGGACTCCAACAATCCTTGCCATAATATTTACTATTCTCTGCCATTTGTCCATTATCTCTTTAGGAATTTCAGGTTTAACTGGAATAGTAAAGTTTGACATTTTTATCTCTCTAATATAAATTAATTCTATTTACATATATATTAATAATATTTATATCTTATGGAAAGAGATACAAGAAGATAGATTATACCTTGATTTATGGTCTTGTCTAAGTATTTTTACATCCCGAATCTTTCATTTCGCCATCTATTGGACATTGATCCAAAAATAAATCTAGACAAAACAAGCAAAGCCATCAGAGTTACTAATAGAGTCGCCAAAGAAATCAAATAATCAAACCTTATAGAAAATGAAGTGATTACTATAATTATGAGCGGAGGTGTTACAAGGACAAAGAATTTACTAAGCACCTTGGCATCAAAGAGCATTGTGTTTGTCTTTAGGCCAGTAAATCTTGCAGTCACTCCGGCAACATAGATATTATTGACAAGTGCAACTAATAATGCTAAAGGCATTAGATCAAGTTCACCCCTCATAATTGAAATTCCAACTACATATGCCAAAGAAAGGAAACAGGTCAAAAAAAAATACAGTATGAGCTTCGCCTTTATTACCATGTCTACCGCAACAGGCTGGTAATTTAGGAACTCGTTAGTTTCAAAATTATTGAGCCATGAATATGTCATGACACCAAAGAATCCTATAAGCCCCCCATAAAAAATTGCATTGTAGTCTATTTCTATTCCCAAACTTATCTCGAATAAAGAGACTATGAGATAAATCCCTAGCAAAGGTCCTATAAATCCCATTATGACTGGCCCTAGCCCTCCGCTTCTCTTAAGCTCTAACCACTCTTTAGCAAGTAATGTCTTCATGTCCCCTGCAAAGGAAAAATTACCCTCAGAAGATATTATTTCCTCGTGATACTTGTTTGACTTTTCTTCAAATTTTTCTTTCATTAGCAGTATGGCTGAAACAGAAAATAAAGCAACTAGGATTATAGGAATAATAAAATACTTAATACTACCATTACCCCAGTATCCAATGGGAAGAATTATTTTTTCTAAATAAAAATCATCAAAAATGAATCTAAGGGAAATAGTTCCAAATATCGCCAAAATAAGGGCGAACATTAGCTTAGAAGACCACATAGAAATTGCAGAGAAGAGAAAGCTCAAAGACATCCCCAACATAAAAGAAATAGTTAGCGCCAGAAATATTAAGGCTACAAAAGAAAATGATAATCCAGATATTGGGCTAGAAACTAGTGCACCAAGTGCAAATGGAATGATTGAATAAAACAAATAGAAAACTGCATCTTTAATGAAAAAGTGGGCCATTATCTTCCTAAAGGATATTGGAAAGAGCTTTGGTATCTCAAGAAGAAGATTAATCTGCCCAAAGCGCCTTGTCATTACCTCCTCCCCAATCTTTCCTAAAAATCCGACAAATATCCCGTAGAAAACTGCTCCAATATTCAAGAATAAAACTGCCTGGTATAATCCCATTGATTTAATAATGACTGGTGATGAAATAAAAAGGATTAATGAAAGTACAAATATTATCGCTGGAAAGAAAATTGATCCGATAGCTCCAACAAAGGATCTGTGAAGCCTTAGCTCCTCTTTTACCATCAGGATAAAAATTTCTAAATCGAGATTGGCCATGGAGCTACTCCTCTATGAGCCTCATGAAGATATCTTCAAGATGCTCCCCTTCTTTTAATCTAATTTTATCTAGGCTGCCCTGGGAGATGATCTTCCCCTTGTTAATTACTGCAACTTCAGTGCAGAGTTTTTCTGCAATATCAAGAATATGTGTGCACATGAAGATGGTGCAACCTTCTTTAACGAGATTAAATAAATACTCTCTGACTTTCTTTTGAAAAATTGGGTCAAGATTTATGAAAGGCTCGTCAAGAAATAATAATTTTGGCTCATGGATAAGTGCGGCAGAAAGCATCAGTTTCTGCCTCTGACCTTTTGAGAGATCTTTACACAATGTTTCCTTCTTTTCTTCTATCTCAAAAAAGTCAAGCCATTTAGAAACTCTTGAGTCTATACTATCTAAGTTTCTTAGCCTGCAAACAAACTTCAGAAATTCTTCTGCTGTCAAAAAAGAAGGCGGACTTTCAGCCTCTGGGACTATCCCCGAGATTCTTTTGATTTCAATTGAATCAGATGTTGAAAGATTCATTACCTCTGCATTTCCAGAGTCTTGATCAAGTTGCCCCGTTAATATCCTAACAAGCGTAGTTTTCCCGGCACCATTAGGTCCAAGAAGGCCAAAAAATTCACCTTCTTTGACTTTAAGATTAATTCCATCTAGGGCCTTGTAATCTCCAAAACTCTTTGAGATGTTATTGGCAAATATTGCAGTCATGATAAATTATGTATATGCTTAGATATTTAAGATTATCCAAATTATTGGCTGTGGGACATAATTCCTTCTGCTCTGCTCCAAACAGGGTGCAGGCTCAGTCTTTGACAATAATCACATAGGCTCGATAGCCTATGTACTTCTTCTGGGCATCTACTTTTGCACCGTTACCGTATGCACTAACTTTTCGCTCGTATATTTCTACCACTTCTTCAC
>JBDKUY010000018.1:0-8837 GCA_039679445.1 Methanofastidiosum sp.
AAACGCCAGAGCAAGCATTCTGGCGAAAGCTTGAGCCCGTAGTATTGGGAAATTTTATGGAACTAGTTGACAAGGAGGTAGAAAACTCATCATTTGATAACAGGCGAAATTTTTAGCAGATTACACAAAGAAATAAATCATACAAAAGATTTATAAACAGATTTATGATAAAAATTTTTGGTACTATGAGTTTAGAGCCATCCAATACAACCAAATTAGTCACAAAAGACTCTTTTCTTAGATTTTGGTGGTGGCGATACTAAGCGGCCTACCTTCAGGTTTTCGCTTACCCATAGGAATTTTTGTATAAATTAGACATCTAGACTTTTTTAGAAGTCTTATTTTATTTAGATAAATTATATCTTTAGATTTTTAATAAAATATTAAAGGAGGATAAACATGGAAAAAACCAAAATATTTTTGGACGAAAACGAAATGCCAAAAAGATGGTATAACATACAGGCAGATCTCCCAAAACCTCTGCCACCAGTATACAGCCCTCAAACATTGAAAAGGGCCACATTGGAAGAGCTTTCAGTACTCTTTCCAATGGAAATATTAAAACAGGAAGTTTCCCAAGAGAGATGGATTAATATCCCTCAAGAGATACGTGATATTTACGCAGTATGGAGACCTTCTCCACTTTACAGAGCTTTAAGACTTGAGAAGGCACTAAAAACACCTGCAAAAATTTACTTCAAATGGGAAGGAGTTTCACCAGCAGGAAGTCACAAACCAAACACAGCTGTACCCCAAGCGTACTACAACATGAAAGAAGGCACACAAACAATAACAACTGAAACAGGTGCTGGCCAGTGGGGATCTGCATTAAGCTATGCAACGAGCTTGTTTGACATAACGTGCAGAGTCTACATGGTAAGGGTAAGTTACGATCAGAAACCTTACAGAAGAAATTTGATTCACTTATGGGGAGCTGAGGTATTTCCAAGCCCAAGCAATAAGACAAATGCAGGAAGATCTGTCCTAAAAGACCATCCAGACCACCCCGGAACTCTTGGTATAGCTATATCTGAAGCTGTAGAGGACGCCGCAACACATGAAGATACAAAATACTCTCTTGGTAGTGTCTTAAACCACGTTTGTATGCACCAGACGGTAATAGGTCTAGAATCAAAAGAACAGCTCAAGATGGAAGAGAGATATCCAGATATAGTAATAGGTTGCGTCGGCGGGGGTTCAAATTTTGCAGGTATTTCATTCCCATATTTGCATGACAAGATTAAAGGTGACAAGAAAGATCTGAGGGTTATTGGTGTTGAACCACACTCTTGCCCCACTCTTACTAAGGGCCCCTATGCATTCGATTACGGTGACTCTACAAAGCTAGGCCCAATTGTAAAGATGTACACTCTGGGTCATGACTTCGTTCCGCCAGGCATTCATGCTGGAGGATTGAGATATCACGGTTGCTCCCCCATTGTAAGTGCACTTTGTGACCAAAAGCTTATCGAAGCTCAGGCATACCATCAGACTGAAGTATTCGAAGCAGCTATGCTATTTGCACAAACAGAAGGTCATGTTATAGCACCAGAAACTGCTCATGCTGTGAAATCTGCAATAGAAGAGGCAAAGAAATGCAAACAGACAGGTGAAGAAAAAGTCATCCTATTCAACGCTAGTGGCCATGGCCACTTTGACATGAAATCATACGAACTATTCATCCATGGAAAGCTAACAGACTACGAATACCCTACAGATCTAGTAAAGCAGTCACTTAAAAAACTTCCAAAAATTGTGGAGGATTAATCCTCCTATTTTTTTATTTTTGTGGTAAAATGAAAACTCTTGGTTTTTTGGTCAATCCCATCTCAGGCATGGGCGGCTCAGTTGGATTAAAAGGAACTGATGGCCTTTATGAAAAAGCCCTAGAACTTGGAGCTGAAAAAGTATCAAAAAAAAGAGCTGAGGTATTTTTTGAATCACTTGACTCCGTAAAAGACGTAAAATTTCTAGTCCCTTCGGGCGAGATGGGGGAAGATCATATAAAGAACAAGGGACTTGAATATGAAGTAATCTATAATGCTAATGGATTGACAAGTAGAGAGGATACACTAAAAACAATAGAGGAGTTCAAAAAAAGAAAAGTTGAATTAATCATATTCTGTGGTGGGGACGGAACTGCTAGAGACATATGCGGATCTATTGGTATAGAAATCCCTGTGATTGGAATGCCAGCGGGAGTAAAGATGTTTTCATCTGTTTTTGCAATCAATCCTAAGGCTGCATCTGACCTTCTCAAAGCCTTTTTAGAAGGGAAATCGAAGTACAAAGATTCTGATGTGCTAGATATAGATGAAGAAAGTTATCGCGCTGATAAATTCATAATGAAGTTGTATGGCTATTTAAAAACACCTTATGTGCCCAATCTAATACAGGATGCAAAGGCCGTATTTGAAGGCCAGGATGAAGAGATGGCAAAGGAAGGCATAGCTGTATTTGCAAGCGAGTTTATGTCAGATGGATCGTTGTACATAGTCGGTGCAGGGTCTACGACAGCAAAGATTGCAGAAGTTATGGGATTAAAAAAGACTATGCTTGGTGTAGATTTAATAAAAGATGAAAAACTGATTGCAAGCGATGTCAATGAGAAGGCTATTTTGGAATACATCAAAAACGAAAAAAGTGTAAAGATAATAGTAAGCCCTATAGGGGCCCAAGGATTTGTTTTTGGTAGAGGAAATCAGCAGATTTCAAGCCAAGTTTTAAGAAAAGTTGGAAAGGGTAATATTATAATTATCGCAACTCCTCAAAAACTAGAAAACACCCCATTTCTGCTAGTTGACACTGGTGATGATGAATTGGACACTGAATTATCTGGCAAGACTCTTGTAGTCTGCGCATACAGAATGGCCCAACGAAAGGACATAAGGAAAGATTAAACTTAAAAAGAACTAAAATCAGGTTATTCTGATATTATGGACGAGTCTGTTGTTACCCCTTGGGAAGTAGAAGGGGAGATTGATTATAATAAACTCATAAAGCAGTTTGGAACTGATATCCTTACTGAAGAGCTATTAAATACTATAAAGAAGTATACGAGAGATTTGCATCCATTTCTCAGAAAAAAATTGTTCTTTTCACATAGAGATCTTGGATGGATTTTAAAGAAGTATGAAGAAGGCGAAAAGTTTGCGCTATATACTGGAAGAGGGCCTTCTGGGCATACTCACATTGGCCATCTAGTCCCTTGGATATTCTGTAAATGGCTACAGGACAAATTCGATTGTGAGTTTTATTTCCAGATGACAGATGATGAAAAGTTCATGATGAGGTCAGACCTTACACTTGAACAGACACATGCGTTTGCCTACGAGAATGCACTTGACGTAATTGCTTTGGGATTTGACCCAAAAAAAACATTCATCTTTTCTGATATCGATTATGCTAAAACGCTTTACAAGATATCAATACAAGTTGCAAAGAATGTAACAACTTCCACAGCTAAAGCCGTTTTTGGTTTCAAGAATTCAACTAATATCGGGATGGTATTCTTCCCCTCTGTTCAGGCAGCCCCCTGCTTTCTGCCGTCTGTTCTAAAAGGATACAATGTTCCTGTTTTAATTCCAGCGGCAATTGACCAGGATCCTTACTGGAGAATTGCAAGAGACGTTGCTCCAAAGCTTGGTTACTATAAACCAGCTGCAATACATAACATGTTTCTACCTGGCCTTGAAGGGCCGAGTGGTAAGATGTCTGCTTCAAAGAGCGATACTGCAATTTTTTCTGTTGACCAACCAAAAGAAGTCGACAAAAAAATCAAACGAGCGTTCACTGGTGGAGGACAGACTATAAAGGAGCATAAGGAAAAAGGTGGAAATCCAGGAGTCTGTACAATATATCAATACCTTTATTTTATCTTTGAAGATGACAACAAGAAGATAAAGGAGATTCATGATGGCTGCAAACGTGGAGAAGTGCTCTGCGGAGAGTGCAAGAATCTCTTAAGTGAAAAACTTGTCAAGTTTATCACAACACACCAGGAAAACCGAGAAAAGGCAAAAGATGTCCTCGACAAATTCCTTTTAAAAGATTAAATTTTTTTAAATACTTCTTTTTATTCAAATTTTAAGTAAAGATTATCTTTTCTCATCGATTTATAATACTATTAATTATTATTGATATTAATTAATATAAATATTGCATTAATGATGAGCTATAAAACCAAAAGATTTATATACTAATGATAATCAATATTAGTAACTAACAATTGAGAGATGATAGTTAGCACTAAAAGGTGAAAAAATATGGGATGGAGAAGACAATTTGAAACTAGAGAAAAGCGTATTAATGAACTAAGGATCCTTCTAAAGCAAAAGTTGAACAGCGGAAGAGACTACTTCATTCAGGAACTTGTTAACGATACGGACATACCCAGAAGTACCGTTGAAAGGTACCTTTATGAATATCTTAATGAAGAAGTAGAAATTTACTACGAAGGGCCTTTAAAAAAGATACGCTATAAAGGACACGGGAATTAATTTAAGAAAAGATATTTTTATCTTTTCTTTTTTTTATTATTTTTATAAGAACTTAATTTAATATTACTTTTTATCGATTAAATCTTTACGTTAATCCATAATAAACCTTAATAAGATTGAATCCTATTATATGTGGGGAGATTATGGGATTTGTCAAGATATGTAAAGTTTCTGATGTCAAAGATGGCACTATGAAAAAGTTTGAAGTTGAAGAGAAAGAGATTCTAGTTTCTAATATCGGCGGGAAATACTATGCCATTAATAACAAATGCACCCATAGAAATGGTGACCTTTCTCAAGGAAAACTGGAAGGGAATATTGTAACTTGCCCAAAGCATGGCTCTAAGTTCGACATTACAACGGGAAAGGTAGTTTCCGGGCCTAAAATACCGCTGTTAAAACTTAAGGTCAATGATGAAGAAAAGTATGAGGTAAAGATAGATGGAGAAAATATCTTAATCAAAATATTATAGAAAAATAAGGTATATTATTAATTAATCCCAAAACAAGCAAAATATGGAAGGTGATAAAAATGACTGAGTTCTGGATGGAGAAAAAGGTTGCAATATTTGCCTTTAATGGCGATCCAATGTGTTTTATACATGCTTTGATAAATGCCCTCGAATTTCACGCAAAAGGGTATGATACAAAGTTAATAATTGAAGGTTCAGCTACTGGACTTATTGGAAAACTAAATGAGGCAGGTAATCCGCTACACTACTATTACGTAAGGGCAAAAGACGAAGGGCTAATAGACTGCGTATGTAAAGCATGTGCAACAAAGAACGGAACTATTGAAGAGGCGAAAAACCTAAATCTATGCGACGAATTATTTGGCCATCCGAGCATGGCAAGGTACATGGAAGATGGATACGATATAATTACAATATAAAATAATATTTATTAGTAATTAGGAGGTTAGATATGGTCTGCATTTTGATGTGGGTTGCCCAAGAAGGATTTAGGGATGAGGAACTATTTGTCCCCAAATCCATATTTGAAGAAAAAGGATACGCAGTAACTGTTGTTTCTCACAATAAAGGAACAGCTTGGAGTAAATTTGGAAAGATTATTGAAGTCCTTGGCTTTGAAGATATTGATATTGGGGATTATGATGCCTTTCTATTGGTAGGTGGCCCAGGAACTTTCAATCTCACAGATGACAAAAAACTGCATGGATACATTAAGGAAGCTGAAAAAAAGCTTAATCTATTAGGTGGGATATGTTATGCACCAAACATCATGGCAAGAGCTGGAGTTTTAAAAGGTAAAAGGGCTACAGTGTGGGGAGGGCCTGATATTTTTGATAAAGAAGGCGTGATTTTTGAAGACAAAAATGTTGTAAATGATGGGAAAATTATAACTGCCAATGGTCCTGATGCGGCACTCGAATGGGCTAAAGAAATTGTTAACTACCTAACGTGTGGATGTGGGAAATAAATTAATATTTCTCACAGAATTTTAAGGCTTTTGGAATTCTTTCTAGCATATCAGAACTCCTGAAGTTCATGCCCATCTCTTCTGCTGTGATGTCCCCAGCAATACCATTTAGGAATGCTCCTGCACACGCAGCTTCAACAACAGTTCCTTTAGTTGCAAAGGCTGTTATAAGTCCTGAAAGGATATCGCCTGTACCCCCTGTGGTCATGCCGGAGTTTCCCGTGAAGTTTTTGATAACTTTTTTACCGTCCGATATAAGGTCAACTTCCCCCTTAGTGACAATTGCAGTCTGGTATTTTTCTGAGTTAGTTAGAATATTATCATAAGTCAAAGGCTCGTCAAAGACCATCTTATATTCAGAGTGGTGGGGAGTTATGCACACATCATTTTTCTTTAAAATATCAAGATTCCCTTTTATTGCAAAAAGCCCATCAGCATCTATTATTATTTTCTTGCACGATACATTTTTCAGAAAATCTAACACTGTTTCAACTGTTTCTGGGTATCTGCCTATCCCAACACCTATTAAGATTGAATCAACTTTTTCTGAAAGAGTTTTTAGAAGCTCAATATCTTCTGGGATAAAATGATCCTTTTCAGTTGGAAAGACTATCATATCAGGAGAATAAGATTTCATTACTTTGGAGCATTTTTTTGGTGATATGACATAGACGAGGTCAGAAAGGTATGATGCTGCAAGAGAGGCATAGATTGGCGCCCCGTGATACTCTTTTGACCCCCCTATTATTAGTACCTTCCCATTATCGCCTTTGTGTGAGTCAGAAGTCCTTGCATTTAGCTTGTTGACATAGCCCGGCCCAGTTAAATCATTAAATTCTTTTGGGATTCCTATATCGACAACGGTAATGGCACCTTCCTTGGGAGTATGGAGAGATATGATAACATTTGGCATAAAATACGGAGATGCGACATCAATGGACACCTTGATCCCATTAATCTCATTAATCCTGTTGATAACATCAGAATATGGGTGCTTAAGTACCCCTTTGACACCAACGCCGAATATTGCATCCACATAAATTTCAAAGTCTGGCCGTATCTTTTCTATATCGCATGAATCCTTGATAAGTATCTTTTCAACATTAATATGTTTTAGTAGCTCCCATTTTGAAAGGGCTGCCTCTCCCTTGATGTTTTGTGGATCCCCCACTAGGTATACAGTAACTCTGTTCTCTTTGGATAGGTATCTGGCACAAACAAAGCCGTCCCCTCCGTTGTTTCCAAGGCCACAGAATACAGCTATTTTATTTCTTGTCCCAAACCTCTTTTCTATTTCTGATGCTACCCCTCTCCCAGCATTTTCCATAAGAATTGGCGTATCGAGGCCATAATACTTACAGTTTGAATCAATAATATAAGTGTCCATAATACTCCCATACTTAATTGTGGTAATGAATAAATAAGTTTTTGCATATTGGGAAAATTTTATAAGTAATTTGAATAAGAATTCTCTATGGCCAAGGTACTGGGATGCGAGAAATGTAATTATAAGGAGTATCTATTAGCTGAAGCAAAAGATTATGATAGGTGCCCATCATGCAAATCGCTAGTTATTGGCCAGGAACTAAACGAACTCCCGGTACAATTACAGGATATAATGAAGGTTGCAAATGAAAATTTCTCATATGGAAATATCAAGACCGATAATTATTCTGCTTTATTTGAGGTAAGGGAACTTTTCAAAAAGCCAGAGGAAATAATTTCTTCCTTTGAAAAGATAAATTTTTATCCATTTATAAGAAAAGAAAATGGGAAGCTTTTTGTTGTGCTAAGGACTTCTCCACCAAAAAAAGATTTCACATATAGAAAGAACTTAATCTTATTTTTCTTAACAATAATTTCAACTACAGTTGCCGGCTATTTCATGTCAGTGCCGCATGTTGATTACGGATTTATGACAAATCCCTGGATCGGGGCTATAGCATTTTCTTTTTCGATAATGGTGATCCTAGGGACACATGAAATGGGCCATTACCTAGTTGCAAGAAGAAATGGCGTTGATGCGACACTCCCTTATTTCATACCAGCACCCTTCATTCTTGGCACAATGGGGGCCGTAATAAACATAAAATCATTTATCCCCAATAAAAATAGTGCTATTGAGTTGGGTCTTTCAGGCCCACTTGCCGGCATACTTGTAGCTATACCAATAACTATAGTTGGAGTTATGATGTCGCCTGTTGTTCCTATAACACTCTTTGGCGAGAGCTCAATGTTTTTGGGTGAGCCGCTAATCTTTAAATTTATTGCTGAATCTCTTGTAACTGTGACTGAGAGCAATTCCCTTTACTTGCATCCTGTAGCTTTTGCTGGGTGGGCCGGAATATTTGTAACTATGCTTAACTTAATCCCTATGGGGCAGCTGGACGGTGGCCACATTGCAAGGGCTGTATTAGGGCCAATAAATCACAGATATCTGTCATTTGTTGTTGCGGTCTCATTATTTGGTATAGGGATATTTACATGGGCTGGCTGGAGCCTATGGGGGATAATAGGAATTTATCTAGCGTATAGAGGACATCCTGGATCAATGGATGAGATAACACCTATTGATAGAAAACATTGGATTATGGTTCTAGTTGCCATAATACTATTTGTAATATCCACGATGATTGTCCCGATAAAATTGGGCTAACACTTAGTTTGACTAATGGCCACTTTTTGACATTATTCGAATTTATATATTTTAAAAGATAACAAAGTATATACCGGCTGTGGGACATAATTCCTTCTGCTCTGCTCCAAACAGTGTGCAGGCTCAGTCTTTGACAATAATCACATAGGCTCGATAGCCTATGTACTTCTTCTGGGCATCTACTTTTGCACCGTTACCGTATGCACTAACTTTTCGCTCGTATATTTCTACCACTTCTTCAC
>JBDKUY010000019.1:0-19415 GCA_039679445.1 Methanofastidiosum sp.
ATAACTCTAATTTTAAAAATAAGCCCAATGATGTTTCACAATGTTTTATTTAGTCTAAATTATCTCTTAAATATTTAAAAAGTCTTAATTATATTCTTTATAAATAAATAAAAACTAATCTAGAGAATTTCTAGAATAGCACCCTTAAATTAAAATAGGCTAAGTCCTCTCCATCCAAAAACAACCATTATTAAGAACAAGACAACCCCTAATAGAAGGATGTTTTTTGCCATCCCGGGGTCTTTGTCCTTCAACATAAAATATCCTATTACTCCCCCGATTATATTGAGGAATATAGGTAATAGCCACCATAGCCACTTAGTTTCTTTTGACATTTTATTGCCTCTCTTACTCTTAAAAAATCGTATCCCTATTAAAAAAAGGTCATTTCCGATTAAAAGAGTCAATATTAAATTGGATAGCTTATATATAACTGTAACTCATCTAATAAAATTTATATATAATAAAAAGAATTAGTATTCATGATCCAAAAAATATCTTTTTCACTCGTAGTTTTATTTATTTTAATCTTAAGTATGACTGTAACTCCTTCTTATGCTCAGCAGGAGGTCTATGTCATCTCAAACAATATTGATGTCGTTGCAAAGCCCATTCTAGAGGACTACTTCAGGGGATTTGGACTATTCCCGGAGTTTTTAACTCCTGATGATTTAGGGAAGATTAAGGGTGTAAAGCTCATAGTTATTCTTGGAGGCCCAGATGCACCATACGGAACTGGAACACTTGTAAACCGCTATCTCGATTCTCTTGAAATAAACTTCATACGGCAGCCCGGGCAGAAATTCGCCTTTATCAAATCTGACCCTTATGGATACGCCGATAGGGTCGTAATAATAGCAGGGTCAGAAAGGGAAAAGACCTATGAAGAGGTCTTTAACCTTGTGAACGGCTCCAATATAAGCTTCCAAAATGAAGTCCAGCAGGCCGCTGAAGGAAAGGTCAGCATAAGGGATCTCCCGTTGGTACTTGCCGGTATATCTTATGATACAGAAACAGTCGATAATAATAATCACATAAAACTATCAATCCAGAACTATGGTAGCGGAAAGGCAACTAATGTTATTATTGAGATATCAGATGACTACTACTCTAATTTCACATTAGTTAGCACTGATCCTGTCGTAAAGGTCGAGGCCAACAAGTTCTATATCGGGGATCTTGCCGGCGGCGAAAAGATTGAATTAAACATTTATCTCAAGGCAATGCAGAGCGGTATTTATTCAGGTACAATTTCCTATAAGCACGATGCAATTGACACATATGCGAGAATAAGGGACATCACAACAAGGGTGCCATAATCTCTTTTTACCCAAAATTTTTTATAACAATATATAAATATTTTATTTATGACTAAAAAATATAATATACTCATTGAAAAAGATGAAGATGGGTACTATGTTTCTGAGGTTTTAGATTTACCAGGTTGTCATACTCAAGCAAAAACTATTGATGTGCTACTGGAAAGAACAAAAGAAGCAATAAAGGCATATCTTGAAGTTGAAACTCAAATAGACTATCCCCTTGAATTTGTCAGAGTTCAGTCTTAAATTACTTTGATTTGATTGTTAATTCTTACTAACTACAGAACAAGTTAAATAGAACAATAACAATATTTAATGGTATGTTTTAAAGGTGAAATCATGAAAAAAGAAATTAAATTACTTTGCCCCTTAATAGTAATACTAATGCTGTCCTCTTTCCTTATTGGCTGCGTTAGTCAGGGAACAACAACAGTCAGCTACGAATCACCTTCTTCCGGCAACACGCAAACACAGCCTACTACAAGTACACCAGATACAACTCCCCAATCACAACACCCCCCGTACATACTTGCAAGTGTATCCTATGACATAGAAACAATTGATAACAATAATCACATACAGCTTTCAGTTCAGAACTATGGCGACGTAAAGGCCACTAACGTTTCTATAGTTATATCAAACGACTACTACTCCAATTTTACCCTGGTAAGTGTTAACCCGAACTTAAGGGTCGAGGGTAACAGGTTTTATATAGGGGATATGGGAGCTGGCGAGAAGCTTCAGGTGGATATCCGTCTAAAGGCAAACCAGAGTGGAGTGTACACAGGTACTATTTCATACACTTATGATGGGCTAGAAGAAAGTGGAAAGATAATGGATCTCAGGACATTAGTTCCATAATATTTTAATTTTCCTTTTTTATAATAACCATTATCTTTAAATATGATTTTTATAACTTGATTTTACTAGTGGGGAGCGTGGGTACCGTGAAAAAAAGGGTATTTAATGTTATTTTACTGTCATTATTTATAATAAGTCTATTTGGTAGTCTTGCAGTTTCTGCAGAAGACACGGTAGATATCAAATTCTTTAAAACTGAGGGTTGTGAAAAGTGTGCCGAGGCAAAGGCGACTCTCGAAAGGCTAAATCAAACAGTCTACAACGGAAAGTTAAATGTAACAGAAATTGAAACATTCACTTCAGCAGGCTACAAGGAGTTTAAAGATCTAGGATTTAGCATAACTCCAGCTGCGGTCATAAATGGGAAGGTAAAGCTTGAGGGTCTCAGTCAGTTTGGTGAAGAGGACCTTAAGGTGCTATTTGACTCTATATTAAATCCAACAACAGTTACACCAGAACAGCCCACCACGCCAACAGATACCACAAAAACTATCAGATTCTTCTATGAGGAGCAATGTGAATATTGCAAAGCATCCAAAGCAAAGATGTATGCATTAATCGCAGAAAAAGATTATAATATTACAGTTGTCGAAGTTGATGTTTACTCACCTCAAGGCTACAAGGAGTTCACAGAGGCTGGATTTAAGATAGTCCCTGCAGTTATTGTATGTGGCACGACAAAGCTTGAAGGGACAGATCAAGTTGATCCCGATATGCAAAAAGCAATTGAGGGATGTATTGCAGGAGAGCCTGTGACAAACGGCGGCGGAGTTTCTGCCATTACCTTAATTGGGGCGCTTGGCGCAGGATTCTTTTCAAGCTTCTCACCCTGCTTGCTCGCTGTTCTGTCATTTATCATAGCCTATACAGTAGGTACAAGCAAGAAGTCAATTACTATATTACTAAAATCAATATTCTTTGGACTTGGGATAACATTTTCTTATGTGCTTGTTGCGATAATGTTTCTTAAACTTGGCCAGGCAATACCTGATGCCTATAAGTATCTTATCTCATTATTCGGTGCCATAATCACATTTGTCCTTGGATTAAATCTATTGAACAGTGGATTTGACCTAGTAGAGTTACCAATAACAACTAAACACTTCGCTCAGAAAATGACAAATAAGTTTGCCCTATCATATGGATTGCTCGGTGTCTTCTTTTTAGGCATGATATTTTCTGTTATAAAACTGCCTTGTGCTGCTATCATACTTCCTTTGCTGATAGATGAGGCGATAACAGGTTCAAATGCTTCTGCATTCTTAAAAGTCACTTTTTACGGGCTTGGAGTTATTATACCCTTCATTGTAATAGGTATTGTCGGGGCATTTACAAAGAATGTTGCAAGGGATATGAGGTGGAATCCAAAGGTCAGGTTCTTTGGATGGGTAGTAGTTGGGGCTATAGTTATTATCATATCCTTCTGGCTTATCCTTCAGGGATTCCAGGTCGTTGAAACCGTCACCACAGAGTATATTTTATATACAATAATATCTTATGCAATTACAATGTTTATAGTAGGATTTGCCTACGCTAAATGGAAGAAGGTAGATAAGGGTGACGACGGAAAGAAGGAAGTTCGAGCATATTAAAATATGCCTTGAAGAGGATGTTCAATCCAAGTACAACTACCTTGAGGACGTTTCTTTTGTCCACAGTGCGCTGCCAGAGATAAACTTTGAGGACATAAATACAGAAATCAAGTTATTCGGAAAGCACCTCTCCTTCCCTCTTTTTATCTCTGCAATGACGGGTGGGACTGAAGAGGCTTTGAAGATAAATAAAGCACTTGCAAAGGCATGCGAGAAGACTCACATAGGCATGGGTCTTGGAAGCCAGAGGGCAATGATTGAGGATCACTCGCTTACCTATACCTATGATGTCAGGAAGTATGCCAAAGACATACTTCTAATTGGGAACATCGGTCTCCCTCAGTTTGTGAAAGGCTACACCGATAAAGATGCTATTTTCGCAGTTCAAGAGATAAAGGCCGATATACTTGCAGTGCATTTAAACAGTCTGCAGGAAGTATCCCAGCCAGAAGGTGACCTATTCTTTAAAGGCGGGCTATCCATATTAAAGGGCCTAAAAGAAAAACTACCTTTTCCTCTGATAGTAAAGGAGACTGGTGCTGGCATATCCAAAGAAACAGCTGAAAAGTTGTCATTTCTCGATGGTGTTGATGTTGCCGGAGTTGGCGGGACAAGCTGGAGTGCAGTTGAGTACTACCGCAGCAAAAATAACAAGGAAATAGTAAAGAAGCTCTGGAACTGGGGCATACCAACACCACTCTCAATTGCCGAGTGCAGAACATCTGGTATCAAGACCATCATAGGCTCTGGCGGTGTCAGGACAGGATTTGACATTGCAAAATGCATATCGTTGGGCGCTCAAGCATGCGGCATAGCCCTACCTTTTCTAAAGTTAGCTGTTGAAGAAAATGTTGAAGGATTGGTAGAAAAAATCGAGACAATCAAGAGAGAGTTTAAGATAGCGATGTTTTTGAACTCTTGCTCATCTGTCTATGAGCTTAAGAGTAGGCCGCTATTCTTAATTGGTGAGCTGTCGCAGCTTATGCAACAAAGGGGAATGGATTTCCACTATTTTAATTATCGTTAAGCAATAACTTTATATACTATTATGAATTAATGGTATTCATGAATATAAAGCAACTTTTGTGTATATTGGTATCGCTCTCATTTATTCTTACTGTTCCCGTAGCAGCAGAGGTAGAGCCTTTCACAATCAAGCACTATTTCAGGCATGATTACGGCACAATTTCATCCGCCCTTGGCGATATAGATGGCGACGGGGTGCAAGATGTCGTTTTATCAACAGATACGGGAGAAATTAAAGCATACACACTTGACGGGATAACTCTCTGGTCTAAAGATTTTGACTCTCCAGGAAGAAATCTTTCCGTTATAAGAAAGGGTACCGAGCGATACGTCCTTTTTTATAACGATAAAGGATTTGTCTACCTTCTTGATTCAAACGGTAACAATAAATGGCAGCTTTACTTCCCGCAGACAAAGCCTATCAACTCTGTCGTTGCATCTGATCTTGATGGCGATAGAGTTCCTGAGGTGGTCATTGGGTTTAAGGATGCATCTTTCTCAGTATATACTATAAGCGGCACCCAGTGGAGGAAAGAAAATGATTTTTATAGTTTCTATGTTTTAAGATTATACACAGCAGATTTTGCTGCAATTGAATATGAGTCCTGGGATAGCTATCCCTTGGGCGTTAAAGTTGACCTCTCGTGGATATTTCCTGACGTCATAGCCTCTGGGGAAAGGGATCCAAACATCTATCTTTACGACCCAACTGGGAAGAAGGTGTGGCAGATAGAAAATGTTTATCCAATAGAGCATGTCTACTCGGGGGATATTAATAACGATGGGCAGATGGAGGTCATAACTGCCTCTTACAAATATCTCCAGGCCTTCGGATTAGAAGGAAAACTATGGCGAAATATCCTTGATTCTTACATTTATTCTTTTGGTGTTGGTGATACCAATAAGGATGGAAAGAAGGAAGTTGCAGTAGGTACAGTTGATGGATTTGTTTACCTTTTTGATAGCAGAGGATATGAAGTTTGGAATGACCCACAGTACATTGGTAAGGATGTAAGGTGTGTCACAATCGATGATTTCACAGGCGACGGCACTTCGGAAATCCTTGTCGCAGCAGGCAAGTGGTCTTCATCAAAGCAGGAGATAGATGACGGTATGTTTTACATATTCTCCGCCGACGGAGAAAAGCTTTCTGAAACAAAAGTTAATGGGCCGATTAAGACCATCTCAATAGTTGATATAGATTCTCACGGCTATAAAGACGTTATAGTCTGCAGTAACTATGTCTTTGTCTTCAAAAATAATTTCCTGACAATATTTGCGGGAAGGCACTATGCAGAGGGAGAAAGACTATTGCGCGCAGCCGAGTTTGATGGGTCCATAATAGAGTTTACCAAATCAAAGGAGCTCTATACTAAGCTTGGCGATACTGAGGCAGTTAAGAGATGTGAGAAAAATATCGCTACAGCCGTTGAGTACAAAGCACTAAATGTAGAAGCTATCGCGATATTTAACAGTGCAAATGCTGAGCTAACTAAGGGTGACTACCAGAAGGCGCTTGAACTATTCATTCAAGCAAGAAAAATATTTGAAAAGGTAGGAAACAAGACGATGCTTGCAACAACTGATGCCATGATAGCCGAGACTTCATCAAAGATCCAGCCTGTTCCAACGCAAACTTTACCTTTGAGCCCTACATTGATTCTTATACCAATTCTAATTGTCGTTGCAATTATTGGCGCCGTAGTAGGATTTATACTAATTAGAAAGAGGAGAAATAAAAATAATTATATCTAAGGTAAATAATTTTTTCCTATTTATTCTCCGCCGACAAGAGCCCTAGTTCTAATGTGGGGCCCGCCATCATCAACTGGCACGTATTGTCCTTTTCCACAGCTTCCGGGGTTTCCAATCTCAAAGTCCTTTCCAATTCCTTCTATGTTTCTTAGTATCTCTAAAGTATTTCCAGAAAGCGAGACATCCCTATAAAGCCCTCCAAGCTCGCCATTTTTTATCTCATATGCCTCTTCACAGCCAAAGGTAAACAGTCCTTTTGCAGTATCGACTTGGCCGCCTCTGCCACCCTTTACATAAAGGCCATCTTTAATGTTGATGAGCTCTTCAAAGCTTTGGTCGCCGCTCCCCATGTAGACGTTACTCATTCTGACCAAAGGCCTTGATGAAAATCCTTGTGCTCGGCCATTGCCTGTCGGTTTTGCATTAAATCTTGATGCAGTCTCTAAGTTATGCAAATATGATTTTAATACTCCATCTTCCAATAGGCACGTTTTTTCTGCCTTTATCCCCTCATCATCAAAGAAGTATGTCCCATTTTTTTCTAGGAAAGTTGGATCGTCATAGATATTGACGCCATCTGCACCAATCTTTTCTCCAATCTTTCCTTCCAGAATGGAGTCGCCTTGAAGTACAATATCTGCTTCGCATGCATGGCCAAGTGCCTCATGGATGAATACTCCAAGTATTTTTGGATCCAAAACAACAGTTTTTTCTCCGCCTGATACCTTCTTTGCGGACAGCAATCTTATTGATTTTTCACAAGCTTCCTTTCCAAGTTGATTAAGTGATTTTTCTTTCAAGACCTCATAGCCCCTTGTGCCGCCCATGACTTCGTATCCCATCTGGAGGGAATCATTTCCGCTTGCAACTACAGATTTTAAGTATACTCTAGTTGTCTTTTGATAGATCTCACTGCCAACTGAATTAATGTAAAGCTGCTCAGTTATTGAGTCGCTGCACGCAGAAACAGTGTTTTTGACAAGTGGATCTATCTTTGCGCCTTTTTCTATCTCATAGGCATATGAAATCTTTTCTTCTAAAGAGACATCTTCTGGCCCAATCTTTACCTTGTTCTCAAAATGGCCTTTTAGTGCTGGAGGGTCTATCTTAAAGTTTTCTCTTTTAGAATTGCGCGAAGTTGCAACTGCAATCCTGAAAGCAGAGTCAATACATCTCTGGGCATCTTCAGTATTGTTTGTTGATGAGAATCCCCATGCACCGTTTACTAGTGCCCTTACCCCAACGCCTGCCTGGTCGTTTGAAGAGACCTCATCAAGCTCTCCGTTTTCGACATTTGCAACGTTATTGATTCTTTTTTGGAGCCTGATATCTACAAAGCAGTTTGGGAATTTTAGATTATCACAATTAAATGATTCAAATATATCCATATGTTAGAAAAGATTTAATCCAATAAAAGGCTTTTTGCTTTTCTTAAAAAAGAGAAATATGGAAAATCTAATATTTTTATTTTCTTTAACTTATATTTTCCAAATCTTAAGAAAATTTACTCTTTCAAAATCTTTATCGTTTGTAGCGATATTAGTTATCCCGTGCTCTATGCATGTAGCAACATGGATCGCGTCATTTGGGAGTAAGGAGTAATCAAAAATAGCCGATTGAATTTTGATAAGATTCTCAATATTTAATAAATATAGATTTGGGAGGGAGAAAATCTCATTGATAAAGCCTAAGTTAATTTCTCTTATTACGTCAGGATTTGTTTTAATATAAATATTAGAATCTTTGGAAGCCATCTTATATTTTTCACTTACTTTTATTCTAATATAATTAAAATAGACTTCTGAAACAATTATGGGATTTATATATCCTTTAATTTCTTCCTTTTTCTATCTCATTAAAGAAAAACTTTATGATTGGTGAATAGGTTTTATGGCCCAATAAAAAGTAAATAAATATATTTGAATCTACAAAATATTTGGTATCTTTGGGGAAATCTTTTAACGAAAGACTAGTCAAGATCTGCACCAATTTCTGTCAATTCAATGCTCTCTTCGATAAGCTTTTCATTTGATGGGATAATTTTATTATATATTTCATCAACTTTAGATTTTTTTATTTCTAGTATAACATCCCCATCCTTTATACCTAGTTTATAAATATCTTCAATAGGTTTAATTATGCCTTTTTCTACTCTGGCATGAACAATAATTGACATAATTTTTCATTGTTTTTTTAATATAAATATCTTCTTGTAGACTAGAATTAAAATAATAATGACCAATAGGTCAGTTTCTTTACCCATAAGGCTTTTAAACTAATTTAACGTTCTGGCATCATGGAAGATCTAGGGCTTATTGACCCAATCTGGATTAAAGAAGATATACAAAAGATCCTGAAAAAACTTGATGGAACAAAGGAAGGCCTTTCAACTAAAGAAGCCGAAAATAGGATATCCAAGTACGGGTACAATGAGCTCCCAACTTTAAAGAAAGAATCCAATTTTAAAAAGTTCATAAATCAGTTTAAGAGCAGCCTTATAATTGTCCTTTTAATTGCAGGCATTTTATCAGTTGCTATCGGTAATCTAAAGGATTCCATAGTCATATTCTTAGTTGTAATTGTTAACGGTGTGATGGGTTTCCTGCAGGAGTATAAGGCCGATAAGGCCATTGAAGTACTAAAAGCGATGGTCCAGTCAAAAGTCGTTGTAATAAGGGATGGCGTAAAGAAGGAGATTCCATCAAGAGAGCTTGTTCCTGGGGACATAATCACTATAGAAGATGGGGACAAGCTATCCGCCACAGTCAGATTGATTGAAGCCATTAATCTTCAGATTGATGAATCATCACTTACTGGAGAAAGCTTTCCTGTATCAAAAAATGTCGAGTCAAGTTCTGAAGAAGGCTACCCAAATACAGTTTTCATGGGTACTGTGGTCACAAGAGGCAGAGGGAAAGGTGTAGTCATACTAACAGGGAAGGACTCGCCAATAGGGAAGATTTCGAGCCTTATATCTATGGAAGACCGGGGCAGCACACCCCTAGAAAAGAGTATAGATAGTCTTGGTAAAAAACTAGGGGCGCTTTCTGTTGTCATAAGCTTACTCCTCTTCATTTCCGTTCTGGGAAGGGGGCTTCTAAATGCCATACCTATAAAGGATGCTTTGATAGAGTCAGCACTCACTGCAATAAGTCTTGCAGTTGCCACAATACCTGAAGGGCTTCCGATAGTTGTCCTTGTAACTTTAGCCCTTGGAACACAGATACTTGCCAAAAACAATGCTATCGTTAGAAAGCTTGCGGCAGTCGAGGCGCTTGGAACCACCACATTCATCTGTACTGATAAGACCGGAACACTCACAATTAATAGAATGAGTTTTGTCAGTGCCTTCATTAACAATGAATTTCTAGAACCAAATAAAGTTGATCCGAAAAAGCATGAGATGTTTTTCAAGATAAGTGAGCTTTGTAACAACGCCCATGTAAAGGTAGAGGGGGATAAAATAGAGGTGATAGGTGACCCCGTAGAAGGGGCCCTAAAGATATTTACAAGGAATAGAAATTATCATTGTAAGCAGTGCGAGAGAATAAAAGAAGATCCTTTTGACTCAGACAAAATGATGATGTCTGTCCTAATTGATGAAAATGGTGAGAGGACCTCTTTCATCAAGGGAGCCCCAAGGGTAATTGTTTCACGCTCAAAAAATGCACTTATTAATGGAAAGCTCCAAAAGCTTTCTGAAAAAGACAAGGAAGAAATTATTCTTAAAAATAGAGAGTATGCTTCCCAAGGACTTAGGGCGCTTGCTCTTGGTTATAAAGAAGGCGACAGTGATGAGGACATCACCTTTGTTGGCCTGGCATTCTTCAAAGACCCATTAAGGGAGGGAGTAAAAGCAGCCATAAATCTATGCAAGAAAGCGGGAATTAAAGTTGCAATGATTACTGGAGACCAGAGAGAAACTGGCCTTTCTATTGCAAGGGAAGCTGGGATACTTGATGCAGGCGACATGACACTTTCTGGAAAAGAGCTAGATGAGATGTCTAAGGAAAAGTTTGCATCAATTGTCAGGGACGTCGTTGTCTACTACAGGGCAAGCCCGTTCCACAAGGTGAAGATAGTTGAGACCCTAAAGGAAGTTGGCGAGGTAGTTGCAGTCACAGGCGATGGCGTAAATGATGCGCCTGCACTAAAAATGGCGGATATTGGTGTTTCTATGGGATTAATTGGAACTGATGTCGCAAGGGAAGCATCGAACATGATTTTAATGGATGATAATTTCAATACAATTGTTACTGCAATCCGTGAAGGGCGAAGGATATATGATAATATTAGAAAATTCTTAAGATTCCAGCTCTCTACAAACATAGGAGCTGTAATACTCATGTTCACAGCAATAATGACTGGGGCACCTTTGCCGCTATTACCGGTCCAGATACTTTGGATTAACATCATAATGGACGGGCCACCGGCCGTTACCCTTTCAATGGAGCCGTTCCACGAAGGGCTCATGGAAAAGCCCCCGAGAAAGAAAAATTCACCTATACTAACAAGCCCGCTATACCTTTCTATGTTCATAGGGGGGATAGTGATGGGCCTTGGTACATACATCCTTTTCACAAAAATTGGTGGATCTATTGACTATGCAAGGACTGCAGCGTTTACCCTCTTTGTCACATATCAGCTTGTGAACGTCTTGAACTGCAGGTCGTTTGATCAATCGATATTCAAAATAGAGTTCTTTGAGAATAAGAACCTACTTTTAGCAATCACAGCTTCATTCGTACTTCAGGTAGCTGTTGTGTACGTACCGTTCTTACAGGGATTCTTCCACACAGTTCCGCTCGCATTTAAAGACTGGCTTATAATAATCTCCACAGCTTTCACAATCCTAGTAGTTGATGAGGTGAGGAAATACTTTGTCAGGAGTTAGATATAGATATCAAACTCTTTATCTCTCAAAAAAGAGAGCACCTCATCATCTTTTATTATCCTGTAGGGCAATGTCTTTAGGTTCTTTCCAAGACCTTCCTTTCCGGACATGACGCTTACAATAACATCATGCGGAGTTAGGAGGGCTCTATCTCTTAAGGTGTATACCTTATCCTCTTCGATAAAAGTTTTCTCATACTTTTTGACAAAACTCTCCCAGTGAGAGTAGTCAAAGATCTTTGGGCCCAGATGTTTCACCATTTTAGAAAGCTCATACCTTTCAATTTCAAATACGATGCCGGATTCCTCTCTTTTTTTAAAGAGCCCGTATGAAAGAGGCTTGAAGTCATTCTTTTCAAATATAGAAAACATATATTTAGCGCTCTTCCTTAGCTGTGAGAAGATGATATCATCCAGTAGTTCTCCCTGAAAGACAACAGCGTATACTTCAGAGTTGGGGTATCTTTTCACAAATAATTTTTTCTTCTTTTTGAAATATTCAACTGAAGGGGATTCTAAAAATAATCTTGAGTAATGGATAAATTCAGCCAACCTCTCAAGGGAAAGTGCAGAGGCCACATTTCTTTTTGGATCCACAGGGTCAATAACTACCAGAGGGTCCTTGAAGATAACTTTTTTCTCATTATTTTTGATGTCTATATACTCCCCGTACTGCCACTCAGATGCGTTCTTTAAGACGTTTTCAAAGCTCTTGTAATGGATTATGAGAAGCTCACAAAGGTATCCTGCAAATCCCTGGATCTTCTGCTCAGATGAATACACGCCAACACCCTTCATGAACTGTTTTAAGAGCCTGACATCATTTCTAAGATCTCCTACGTTTTCCTTGACAAACCTTGTGTGGTGTGGTGTTCTGTCAACGGCTGTTATTATTTCAAGGGAGTCATAGCAAGGCACAACATCAATCTTAAACTCCTTGAACCTGTTTATTGTGTAGGGGTGATTTGCGTAGGCTGTTTCAGAGGTGAAGCCCTCAAGTTCAATCTTCCCAAGGGCCAAACCCATCTTCTTTAGCTCTTCTAGGGGTGTTGACTTGTCGAAAACAATGAAAATGTCTAAGTCCCTGTCCCTTGATATCCATGTATCCTTTGCAATTGAGCCTACTACCTCAACTCTAGCGTTTAGATTGGTCTTTGATATCTTTTCTGAGAGGTGACTTACTATTGTATTTGTAAGAGAAGTTATTTCCTTCCTCTCTTTATCACTTGGGACTATATCTTTTAGGACATCTGCCTTTATCTTAGAAAACATCATACACTCTTTAGCTCAAATTCTTTTAAAGTTTCGTATATGGGGCCCTCAGGCGTTAGCGTGCTTTTCTTGAGATTTAGCTTTGTTATCATATCACTTCCAAACTCATAATCCCTGTACTCATCAAGCACATTTAGAAGAGACTTTTTGTTTAGTGAACTTTTCACCCTTGAAACAGTGAGGTGCGGGACAAACTTCCTGTCCTCTTTAAATCCCATTGATTCTAAAGTGTCATCAATCTCTTTTTGTATATACACTATCTCAGGCGCATTCATTGCTATCCAGATTACCCGTAGGTCAGAGATGCTTGGGAAAAATCCAGTCCCTCTCAAGTTGACTTCAAAAGAGGAATACTCTGAGATTGTCGGTCCAAGGGAATCAACTATTCTCTTGTATGATGTTTCGCCAATCTCCCCCAAAAACTTTAACGTCAGGTGAAGGTTTTCCCTCTCGACAACTTTCATTGGGCATGCTGAATTTTTTAAATTTGTCTGAAAAATCTTAATTTTATCTAAAACTTCTTTTGAGGTAATGTCCATTGAGATAAAACTTCTCATTTATTCTTCTCCACAGGCATCTTCTCCCATGGGAATATTATCCATTGGTCAGTGTTAAAAACAGTGTAATCTGGCTTTACAATCGATATTGGTTTTGATGCAACTACGGCAACTCTAAGCTCCTTTGGAGAGAGCCCTTCAATATACTCCTTCACAGCAACAAGTGTCCCACCTGTGTCTGCGACATCATCTACAAGGAGGATTTTTTTTCCAAAGACATCTTCTTTTTTTAAAGGTAGAGTTATTCGGGGCTTGTCATCCCTTACCCCTATATCCTTGTAGTACTTTGCCTCCATTAATAAAAGACGCTTGTTATCGAATATGTGGGAAATCCTGACAGCTGGTATTAGTCCACCTCTAGAGATACCAACAATGACGTCAAAATCATAATCCCTTCTTATGTGGTCACACATTGTCCAAATAGCTTCATCAACCTTGCTCCACTCAAGATAAAGAATGTCCATAAAATCGCCTTACTTTAAGAATAAACTCAAGAACTTTCCGCCGGGGTAAGTTATAGAATAGATGTCCTCTTCCTTTTTTATAAGGTTCGTGTTGACAAGTACTCTAAGGTTTCTCTTGACTTCTGCCTCTTCTATATCAAGGAATTCAGTTATCTTCTCAAGCTTTTTTTCTTTGTCCAAGAACTCTAAAATTTTGAGTTTCAATCTTGTCATACCCTCGTCTGGAAATTTATAGATTCGCATCAGGGATAAAATCTTTGACATCTCAATTCCTTTGGGCGTCAAGAAATATTCTGTGGAATAACCAAGTTCATTTTCTTTTATCATCTGAGACATTAATCTTTTTGATAAAAGTGCATTTATCGCAGAGTTAAGTGTCTTAGAATCACCAACCCCTTCCTTCTCCAAATCATCATATGTTCTAAAAGAAAGTTTCAGAGATTTTATTATCTGCATCTCTGTTCTTGTAAGAACATTATTTTCGTCCCTTGTTTCCACTCTATTATTAAAGCGCCCGAAACTTATAAAACTTACTAAGAAAATAAAAAATTAATAGGAATCTTCTAGTTCTTCGCCCTCAATCCTTAGCTCCTCAGCTTCCTCTTCACCTAATTCTGGTGGGATCTTTCCCATCTTGATGACAAAGTCTGAAGTGTTTTGGAGGGCTATGGAAAATCCAGGCTCAGCCCCAATGACAATTGTTTCCTTTCCATGCTCCTTTGCCTTTGCGAGTATAGGTACAAAATCTGCATCTCTTGTAGCGATTGCAACGGTGTTGATATTATCATTGTAAATTATTTCCATAGCTTCAACGCCCATCCTGACATCAATATCCCCTGTGACAACAATAGCATCAAAGCCCTGGTTTGCAATAGCCTCAATAAGGCCATGAGGTGCAAACTGATTCAATAAAACTTTCCCGATTCTTATGTCTCCCATGTCCTCTAGAATCTTTTTTATATCATCTAGATTAATGTCAAATTCTTTTCTCAAGATATTGGGTCCGTCAATTAGAAGGCCGATCATTCTATCAGCCTTTCTTTTTTTCCTTGATATTGAGCCCATATAACGGCTAAAACCTCTTCCCACACTTGTAATTGACCTAAATCTTTCTACCATTATATCACCTACGATTGTGATAAATATTTATCGATGTAACAAAATTAGTAATGCGTCTAGAGTTTTTAAACTTATCCAATTATCTTCCAAATCTCCTATTTCTTCGCTGAAAATCCCTTATTACCCTCAAAAAATCGATTTTTCTTATGAGTGGGAAGTAAACGTTCAAAAAGAATAGTTCAGAATAGGCTGACTGGAATAGAAGGAAGTTACTGAGTCTTATCTCGCCACCTGTCCTTATGATGATGTCTGGGTCTGGAAGCCCCTTTGTAAAGAGATTTTCACTAAGTAGCTTTGCATCTATTTCTTCAGGGTCAATTGCACCGCCGTTAGAGCTATCAAGGATCCTCTTTATAGCCTCTATTATCTCCATCCTGCCGCCGTAGGCTACACAGATGTTTAGAGTCATATTGTCATACTCCTCTGTTGCAGACTCCCCTTCTTTTATCGCCTGCTTCACATTTTCAGGGAGCATAGAAATATTTCCTATTGCCTTGACCCTAACCCTGTTTTCAATTATTTTTTCGTTAGTGCTAGCTTCCTTGAATTTCTTTTCAAGCATACCCATGATATAGTTGACCTCTTCGCTATCCCTCTTGAAGTTCTCAGTTGAAAATGCATACAACGTCACTATCTTTATCCCAATCTCATTGGTCCAGTCCAAGAGCTCCTCGGCCTTTTTCATACCCATCTCATGACCAATGTATGTTGGGAGACCTTTTGAAGCGGCATACCTTCTGTTGCCATCCATTATCAACCCTACATGATTTGGAACTTTTTCTTCTTTTATCTCACCTATAAGTTTTTTTTCATATATCCTATAGGCGGGCCCCAGAATAAAATTTGGAATGTTTTTAATTATAGATGATATGAGCATAGTAATCTAATCATTTTCTGTATTTTTTTGATAGCTCGATATAAGCCTCGGCATTTTTCTTTATTCGCTCAATCGCCTTCTCATCTGTTCTTTTAATCACCATAGCAGGAACTCCAACAGCAACTGAATTGTCCGGTATCTCCATGTTCTCACTTACTACTGCCCCGGCACCGATTATGCAGTTTTTCCCTATTATGGAGCCACTCAAAACTGTAGCATTTATACCTATAAGGGTGTTATCCCCAATGATAGATGCATGAACAACTGCACAATGCCCTATTACTACATTTTTTCCAATAATCGCTGGTTTTCCAGGGTCTGTATGTACAACAGCATTGTCCTGAACGTTACTGCCCTCTCCTATCTCAATCCTGTCGATATCTCCTCTTAATGCAGCAAACGGCCAGACGCTTGAGCCTTTTTCCATTCTTACCTTTCCGTTGACAAAGGCCTTTTCATGAATAAAAGCTTCTGGATGAATCTCCATCTCGTCAATTATCATGATTTGTATACGGAAATGATTTAATATAAACCTTTTGATATTTCATTTAATGGAGATAGATGAGCTAAAGGTGAGGATAAAGAGGATAAGAGAGGATATTGGACAGGATACATCTACCGGACCCAGAATAAAATGGATCAAGGATGATGAGGTCCTTATCATCTGTGGATATCACCGTTCAGACAAATCAATGCTTATAGGCCCCGGTGGATGGGTGGCCGGCAGGCTAAGTGAAGAGATTGGAAAACCTGTCACAGTTATTGAAAGCACCGAAGAGCTAGTTAGCGAGCTTAAATTAATGGAGTCACTAAACACAATAGAAAAATTGTTAAAAAAAGCCACAGGGCAAAACAAGGACATCCTTGAATTCTTCAGAGACTATATTCAAAAGAAAAAAAAGACGATTGAAAAAGACATCACAGTTGCTGTATCTTATTCAGGGGGTTCAGACAGCACCGCTACCCTATATTTGTTGAAAGAGATGGGATTTAATGTAGTTGCACTCACTTATTACCCCTCAGATATGATTGTTCCAAAAAGAACGAGATCTATAATTCAAAATGTTGTTACAAATCTTTCCACACCGCATGAGTATATAGCAGGGGATATCTCCGAGATTGTAAAGGGTGCGCTTGAAGGAAGGTATCACCCATGTGGTAGATGTCATAAACACATGGAGGATGTCATAATTGAAGCTACAAAGAAGCGTGGGATATCTGCAATTGCATTTGGGGATCTCTTGCCTACAGGCTCTCAAACAATCTCAATTAAAAACGGGATGATAAGGATTAATCTTCCATCACTTTTAGCTTTGAAAAAGAAGGACATGAAGTACATCTCGGCAAGAATACCTGGATACGAGTCGCCAGGTTTTGGATGCCCCCTATTAAAAGAAGTTCACAGGCTGCACCCTTCAAAAAAGTTTTTCACCGCCCACAGGGTCTTACGAGAGGTACGGGCTGGGATCTTAGAGTCAAACGAAGGATTGAGTTCATTAAGGAGCATATTCAGATTTGAGAGGGATTAACAAATGGACCTTTCTAAAATTACTGATTATTTTGAATCTGAAAATAATAAGGCCCTCTCAAAAAATGAGGTGACAGAGTCAAGGAGAGATTTCTTTCTTAGTATTAAGGATGAATTTATTATTACTGACGACGGCTCTCTTTCCCTGAAGTTTCAAGACACGATGCACTCATACATCGGGGCGCTAAAAGAAAGGCTTCATGCATACTCGATTCCTTCAAGGATAGCTGAAAGAAAGAGGCTTCTTGACATATGCAGCGGTTTTGGATACAATGCGCTTTATGCATTGCACCATAATCCAAAATTAAAGATAGATATGGTGGAAAAGTTCTGGGAGATATCTGCAGTTTCACTCATAATACCGCTCCCAGAAAACTATTCTTTTTTGACCCCAGAGTTTGAAAGGATAAAGGGTGCCGTGGAACATAAATTGTGCGAGATGGGATTAATTAAAAATCTCGCATATGAAAATGACCCAAATCTAAGGCTCCATATCGGGGAGGCTGAAGAGGTCCTTTTTAACATGCAAGATAAATTTGATGTAATATTTTTTGATCCATACAAATCTGAAGTTTCGCCTGAACTTTTCACAATTGAATTTGTAAAGCTCATGTTGGAAAGGCTCGAAGAAAAAGGTATATTCCTGACATATCTATCAAACTATGCTATCCGCTCTGCCCTTTCTTGTTATTTAAATATTGGAAAGGTGGATTTGCCATTAAAAAAAGTCGAAGGGACAATTGCATCCTCATACAAAGAAGATTTACCTATAGATCCCTACGAGGAGAGGATCATCGCATTAACTGAGCTTGGGGTGCCTTATAGAAAAGCAGGCAGTCCAGAAGAGATACTTCTTAAGAGGCAAGAAGAGAGGGTCTTGATGAAAAATAAATATTTACTTCCATCGTCTAAAAGAAACATAGTCAACTTCGAAGATGCCTTTTTAGGTGGTGATGCTCTTCTAAGAAAAAGACTAGAGGATTTTGGGCTCACAAAAGAATCGGCAGAATATATTATCTGCCCACAAAATGAAGAGTGCATATGTAAAAAATGTCAAAAAAGGTATGAAACGTCAAGTGAAAGAATAAGAGAAATGAGAAGAAGGATTTATGAAATAAAAAATTTTACTCCTGGGGCCTGTCCATATACTCATTGATCTCATCTATGTATAGCTTCATCTTCTTAAACTGCCTCTTGGTCATTTTTTTTGGATGGACGATTTCGTTTCTAATTTCTGTTAATTCAATCAATCGGCCTTTTATCCAGCCGATGCTTACAAAATAATATTCAAAGACATCCTTCCAGTTGTCTATCTCTTTTTCATTGTTCTTAAAGAGAATTATTGGGAGGTAATGTGAGAAGTCTGTATAAAACAGCGGCGGGTAAACTTCCCTTTTTCTGACGATTGCATCATTTTGCCTTTTCAAACAGATTGACTTTATGAAGTTTGGGATTCCTCTGTCCCACCAGGAAAGGCCGTACTTTCTTTTTAATGCCTCTAAAATGAACTCTCTCAAATTATTTTCAAATTCTGAGACCATTGAATAAGCGTCCTCGTTTGTGAAGTCATCTTCAAGATTCTTTGCTTTTCTCTTTTCAAGTGCTTTGTTTATAGCTTCAAGGAGATCTTCTGTCCTTATTGGCTTATTAATAAGATAGTCATCTCCGCCCTCTCTAAGTGTTTCAACTGCTAGCTCCTCTGAGCCGTAAGCTGTCATGACTATTATGGGGATGTCAATATCTTTTTCCCTGACCCGTTTCAAAACGTCAATCCCTGATATCTTTGGTAGCATTATATCTAGAAGTATAATATCATAATCATTGTTAGTAATCTTGTTCAGGGCCTCTTCGCCATCAACAGCAACTTCGATTTCTGTTGCAACTGACTTTATCATTGCCTTGATAAGTTTTACATTATCCGCTGTGTCATCAACAATTAATATTTTGCTCATTATTCTTCCTCTGCTTCTATTGGTATTTCAAATATAAAAGTTGACCCTTTTCCAGGTTCACTTTCAGCCCAGATGAGTCCGCCATGGAGCTCTACATAATGTTTGGAAATTGAAAGCCCAAGCCCTGTACCGCTATAGGCTTTAGTCTCAGAGCTGTCAATTTGCCTGAACTCATCGAATATTATGTCTAACTCCTC
>JBDKUY010000020.1:0-36387 GCA_039679445.1 Methanofastidiosum sp.
AAAGGAGGCCATGCTAAAGTTTATCCTTTACAGCGCTGTCAAAAATTCTTGCTAGGAAAGCAAGAATTTATAGAAAATTTGCAGAGCAAGTATAAAATCAGGGCGCAAAAGATGCTTTTGTTTTCAGTGAACCGCAATTATTCAACCATGCAATATTTAAGATAAATCTTATATTCTAGTTATGAAATCTCCGGTCAACTGGGCTGTTGAAGATTTGTTTTATGGTAGGCCAGAAGCCCTTAAATTATTCAATTATGTTCGACAATACATAGAATCTCTAGGTCCAGTTAAAATAGAAGCTACTAAAACTCAAATTTCATTTGGAATTAAGAAAAAGTTTGCTTGGGCATGACTTCCACAGATATAGATTAAAAAAAGATCAGAAAACAGTATCACTCTCACGTTCGCCGTTGGTCGGCATATTGCACATGAACAAATTGTTGAAGCAGTAGAAACTAGCCCTGGGCGATGGACACACCATGTCTACATAGAAAATGAATATGATCTTACTGATGATGTCCATAAATGGCGTATAGAGGCATATACTTTTGGCCAAATTAGAAAATCAGTCAAACCAAAAAAATAAGGTAATAAAACAAAAATAGTACAATCAAAATAGATTATTTCAATTCTTCAAAACTTTTCCAACCTAATTCAGGTAAGTCGCATTGTGCCATTGCTCTCGTTGCCGCACCACTACCATACATCTTGTCTATCGTCTTCAAAGCTATGCCAATTTCACCTGTCATGTCATTAGGTTTTGTTTTTGATTTATTCTCTCTTATTACTTGTAACCAATCTGAATAATTTTTTTCTACTGCCATGTATATTCACGTATTTATTATTTTTTATATGTTTATAAATATTTCGTTGATTGCATTAAAAATAATTAATATTATCGGCAATTGTAGGAAAGCTTAAAATTGTTTTATCCCCCTAATATTATATAAAAAATATTATAAATTATAAAAATTTATAATTAATTCAATAATTATAACCTATAAATCTGAAAAATAACTAAAAATGACCAGACAGAAACTTTGAATATTATTCAATGAATTAAATTTGATTCTTTTTTTCTTACTAAAATAATTTCTACAACACAGTTATTTCTAGCCTTAAATTTAGGGGCAAATTAGAACTTCATAAGTTCTTCTTCCCATTCTTTTTTGCAATCGCAATCATACTCTAATATTTCTACATTGTTATTCATTGAGAAATCTAAAATCCTTTTTTCAATTTCTCTGTTGCAGCTCTTGCAATTTTTAGGACCACGTGATCTGCCAAATGCCACTGGATGGCAAATAATATCTGGCCTTAACTTTGCAGTTTCTTTCAAAATCTCTATTATGCTCCACCCCCAAGGAGGTGAATATTCTCCCTTGTTCCAAAGATACTCAACAAGTGTATTTTTATGGACGGTCATAGGATTAAATGAAATAACATCAGCAATATTCTCTATACTTTTTGCAGAGTTTATCGCATCATGTATGGCTTCTTTTTCAGTTAGAAACGGTGGCTTTATCATCAAATAGGCCTTATTTATAATGCCAAGTTTTTTTAGAATCTTACTTGCAGAAAGAAAATTTTCAAATGTAAATCCCTTGTTAATCGAATGCTTTAATATTTTGTTATTTGATGACTCTAATCCAATCGCAACTTCAATTTGAAGACCATTATTTTCCTTTAATTCTTCCAAGTATTCTTCTTCAACGTATTCTGGCCTAGACTCTAAGGTTACCTCTGAAATTTCCTTTTCAGAAAGAAAAGAAATTATTTTCTTTGCACAATATGGGCTAACCTCTTTTGGGTCAAGAAAACTTCCAGATGTGAATAGTTTGACCTTTTTTATTTCATCATCATAAGCATTGTTAAACTCTTCAACAAATATTTTGAATAAATCAATTGAAGCGTCACCAGGGGAATCCTCAAAATATGAGCACATATTACACCTTCTCCACCTACACCCAACAGTAGGAAGTATTATAGAAAGTGCTTTACCCTCTTCACCTTGAATTTTTTCCCTGTTATAGAAAAACATTAAATTCTATAAATAAACTCTGTTTAAAAACTTCACTCAAAGAGACAGTTCATGCAGTTCACAGCTATAATTGAAACGATAAATGCTGCAACAGCAAAGACAATCCAGATTCTTCTCCTGTAATACCTCTCAGAAATATACACAACAAATCCCGAAGTAGCTAAAAAATAACAAAGTAGCGGAAATATTGGCATCGATACAAGTAAAAAAAGATTATACCCCATTAGGTAAAGTGACCACTCAATACCACTCCAACTGATCCCGATAAAAATGACGCCAAAAATGAAAAGCTCTTCAGCCTTTTTATAATCCTTGTCCCTTAAAAAAAGAGAATAAATAATTAAAAAAGAGCTTAGTATGGCACTTAAAATTGAATAGTGAAATCCTAGAGATTCAAGCCCCATTTTATTCCAACACAGCACCCTTGTCAGAAGAGGATACAAGTTTCCTATACCTCAAAAGCATCCCTGGTATGTCCTTCTTTGGTGGCTTTGCAACTTTTAATCTTTCCTCAATCTCTCTAGCTGTGAGTGTTATTTCAAGTTTTCTTTTGGGTATATCTATTCTGATTGTGTCTCCATCTTTCACTGCTGCAATTGGTCCTTTGTCAAAAGCCTCAGGGGATACATGCCCAATACATGGCCCTCTTGTCCCTCCAGAAAATCTTCCATCTGTAATTAAGGCCACAGATTCAGACAATCCCATACCAGCTATCAAACTAGTTGGCTCTAACATCTCTCTCATGCCAGGTCCACCTTTTGGGCCTTCGTATCTTATGACGACAACCATACCAGACTTTATTTCACCTGCTAGTATGGCCTTAGTTGCAGCCTCTTCACTTTCAAAGACTTTGGCCTTACCTTCAAACTTCATTATTTTTGGACTGACCGCAGTCTGTTTTACAACTGAGCCATTTGGTGCAAGATTTCCTTTTAGAATAGCGATTCCGCCCTGTTTATGATAAGGGTTATCAATAGTTCGGATAGTATCCGATTTTACCAGTTTTACCTTTTTTAGAATGTCACCAAGAGTATTTCCCATAACTGTTTTTGTTTCTAGATTAAGTTTATCTTTTAATCTAATCAAAATCTGGGGAATACCTCCAGCATCATCAAAGTCTCTCATAAAGAAAGGGCCACCTGGCCTTAAATTTACGAGGTGAGGAGTTTCTTTGGATATCTTATCAAAGAGTTTTAATGGAAGATCAATTCCAAAAGCATTGGCAACTGCCGGCAGATGTAGAACAGTATTTGACGATCCACCTATTCCCATATCAACTCTTATTGCATTCTCAAAACTATTCTTGGTAACTATATCCTTTGGTTTAAGATCTTTCTTGATTAGTTGTACGATAAGTTTGCCTGTTTCATACGCTATCTCTTCTTTTCTCTTGTCTGTAGCATGAATAGTAGCACTACCTGGTATAGATAGACCAAGAGCTTCAGTCATACACGCCATAGAGTTTGCCGTAAATAATCCGGCACATGCACCCGCACCTGGGCAACTTCTCTTTTCTATCTCTTTGAGTTCCTTTTCAGACATTTCTCCTTTTTTATAGCTTCCAATTGCCTCAAAGATTGAAATTAAATCAAGTCGTTTCCCTTTGTACTCACCGGGCTCCATAGGTCCACCTGTTACTATAGCTGCTGGAATATTTATTCTTCCGGCGGCCATAAGCATGCCAGGAGTAATTTTATCACAGTTTGTAACCCCGACCCATCCATCAAATAAATGGGATGAAATCATTAATTCAACAGAATCAGCGATTATGTCTCTTGAAGGTAAGGAATATCTCATACCTTGATGGCCCATTGCTATTCCATCACATATACCTGGCATTCCAAACTCAAATGGGATTCCGCCTGCATCTCGGACACCTTTCTTTACAAGCTCTGTAAGTTTTCTAAGAGTGATATGGCCCGGTACTATCTCAGAGTAAGCAGATGCAACACCTACAAAAGGCTTCTTAAAATCTTCCTCTTTTAGCCCATCTGCCCTAAGTAATCCTCTAGCACCCGCCTTATCAATATCATCTTTAATAATTGAACTTCTCACTTAATCACATCCACAAACTTTGCTAATCCATATTCAACGCTGTCTACAAGGGCATACCAACTTGCAGTTATGATGTTCTCTGAAACACCAACTGTATCCCACGTCTTGTTGTATCCGTGAGTCCTTATTAAAACTCTAACAACAGATCCAGTTCCTTCTTCGCCTTCAAGGACTCTAACTTTATAGTCTGTAAGGTTAAAGTTTTTAATTTCTGGATAAGCACCAATCAAAGCTTTTCTAAGAGCCTTGTCTAATGCATTTACGGGCCCGTTGCCCTCTGCAGCTGTATGGAACTCTTTTTCATTAACCTTAAGCTTAATTGTAGCTTCAGATCGAGAATCCATATCTCCTCTCTTATCTATAACTACCATAATCCCTTCAAGTTCAAAGAACTTCTTGTACGTGCCTAAGGCCTTTTTCATCAGAAGCTCAAATGAGGCTTCCGCACCTTCAAACTGATAACCCTCGTTTTCAAGTTTTTTTATCTTTTCAAGTATGAAATCAAGTTTAGCATCAGCAGATTCTAGGTCAACGCCGTACTCTTTGGCCTTAAAAATAATATTGCTTCTACCTGATAATTCAGAAACTATGACTCTTGTCCTATTTCCAACAAGTTCTGGTTTAATATGCTCATATGTATCTGGGTGTCTTTGAATAGCGCTGACGTGTATTCCACCTTTATGAGCAAATGCACTTGAGCCCACATATGGTTGATGCATCTCAGGAGAGATATTCCCAAGTTCTGCTATGTATGCTGAAACATTCTTTAGTTTACTTAGCTGTTCATCCGAGATACAGTTAAGCTTCATCTTAATTTTAAGGCTAGGAATTATTGAGCAAAGATTTGCATTACCGCACCTCTCTCCATATCCATTGATAGTCCCCTGGACATGTACCGCTCCATTTTTGACTGCTTCAAGTGAGTTTGCAACAGCGCATTCTGAATCATTATGAGCGTGAATACCAATCTTACTTTTTATATCTGATTTAATTTCACCAATAATACTTCCAATCTCAAAGGGCAGGCTCCCCCCATTTGTATCGCATAAAGATATGCAGTCTGCACCGGCTTTGTCAGCTTCTTTAATTGTTGACATGGCATATTCTTTGTTTCTCTTATATCCGTCAAAGAAATGCTCCGCGTCGTAAATAACTTCAATCCCATGCTCCTTTAAGAATACAATAGAATCATAGATCATCTCTAAGTTCTTTTCAAGTGGAATTTTTAATGCTTCAATTACGTGAAAATCCCAACTCTTTCCGAAAATCGATGCAACTTCTGTATCCACATCTATAATGGCCTTTAAGTTAGGATCATCTTCAGCCTTTAGTTTCGCCCTTCTTGTGCTCCCAAATGCACAAATTTTTGAAGTAGATAGAGAAAGGGCTTTGGCATTTTTAAAAAACTCTACATCCTTAGGATTTGAGCCTGGCCATCCGCCCTCGATGTAATGTATTCCTAGTTCGTCAAGCTTTTCACATGCCTTCAACTTATCATTAGCGGAGAAGGATATACCTTCCCCCTGTGTTCCGTCTCTTAAGGTTGTATCAAAAAGCCTTATCATTTTTTTCTCCTTATTCTTTCATCTTCTTGACTATTTCATCTCCAACCTCAGTTGTCTTTGAAGTTCCGCCAAGATCCTGTGTCCTTACCTTTCCTTCTTCCAATACTTTGACTACAGCCTGTTCAATCAATGCAGCAGTTTTTGGCTCCCCGATAGTTTCTAGCATCATAACTCCACTCAATATTGTGGCAAGTGGATTTGAAACATTCTTTCCCTTGTATTTTGGCGCAGAGCCATGTATTGGCTCAAACATTGAAACACCATCAGGATTAATATTTCCTCCAGCTGCAAGACCTAGACCTCCCTGGATCATAGCTCCAAGATCAGTGATGATATCTCCAAACATATTTGGAGCAACAACAACCTGGTACCACTGTGGCTGTTTCACAAACCACATTGTAATAGCATCGACAAATGCGAATTCAGTTTCATAACCAGGATAATCTTTTGCTACATCTTCAAAAACGTCTCTCCATAAACTGTAAATGTTTGTCAAAACGTTGGCCTTATCAACAGAAGTTACTCTTTTTTTACCCTTCATCTTAGCAAGTTCAAATGCATATCTTATAACTCTCTCAGAACCTGCTCTAGAGATCATACCTATCTGATATGCTATCTCTTCAGGTCGATCAATCTCAATGCCCATATTGAACTTTACTTCGTAAAGGTCCCTTATTACCTCAAGTTCCTCTTTGTTCTTTGTCCCTTTGAACCTTCCACCAATCCCTATATAGAAATCTTCTGTATTCTCTCTAATTACATGAAAGTTAATATCTTTGTAGGATTTATCCTTCAATGGGCAAGGAACATTTGGATAGGATACAATTGGCCTTAAATTTACATATTGATCAAAATAAAACCTCATCTTGAGAAGGATACCCTTTTCAAGTACTCCAGGGGCGACCCTTGGATCACCAATAGCACCAAAGTATATTGCATCCTTTTTCTTAAGTTCTTTTAGTGTTTCTTCTGTTATCAATTCTCCAGTTTTTAAATATTGTTCAGACCCATTTTGGTAGTATTCCCATTCAATGTCTAATCCTGTGATGTCACAAGCTGCGTCTATTACCTTCTTTCCTTCTTTGATTATCTCAGGTCCTATGCCGTCACCTGGCATTATGGCTATTTTTTTCATTTAGAACCTCCTTTACGTATTCCATCAAGCCACCCTTCTCTACTATTTTAAGCAAAAAAGCAGGTAATGGTTTAAAATCAAAGACCTCACCAGATCTTTTGTTCTTTATAGTTCCTCCTTTCAGATCGACTAAAAGTTCATCTCCTTCATTGGCCTTAATATCACATTCAATCAATGTCAGGCCCAAATTAATAGAATTTCTAAAAAATATTCTTGCAAAACTTTTTGCAATAACGCAAGATATACCTGCCCCCATTAGAGCTCTTGGTGCATGTTCTCTGGAGGATCCACATCCAAAGTTTCTTCCAGCAACTATCATGTCGCCTTGCTTTACTATATTTACGAATTCTGGCCTTACTTTTACAAAAGCGTTTTTTGCAAGTTCTTTAGGATCTCCAGTAACTAAAAATTCAGCAGGTATTATCTGATCAGTGTCAATGTTGTCCCCGAATTTAATGACTCTTCCTTCAAGAATTTCCTTCATTAAAGCACCTCTCGTGGATCAACTATTCTTCCTTCTAATGCAGAAGCCGCCACTACAGCAGGATTTGCTAAATAGACCTCTGAGTTCTTGTGGCCCATTCTCCCTATGAAGTTTCTGTTTGTGGTAGCAACACATTTTTCACCGTCAGCAAGTATACCCATGTAACCACCAAGGCATGCTCCACATGTTGGTCCACAGACAAAACAGTCAGCCTTTTCAAAGATGTCAATTAATCCTTCTTTTAAAGCTTGATTAAAGACTTCTTTTGTTGCAGGAACAACAAGCATTCTAACTTCTGGATTAATTTTTCTACCCTTTAGAATTTCAGCCGCTATCCTTAAATCTTCAATTCTGCCGTTAGTGCAGGATCCAAGATAGGCTTGGTCAATCTTCACATCAACTTCAGAAGCAGGTGCGGTATTGCTTGGTAAAAATGGCTTCGCAACTGTAGGCGGTATATCTGCCGCATCGTATTTTAGCTCTTCAATATAATAGGCATCTTTATCAGAATAAACCGGATTGTAGCTTCCTCTAACTCTTCCCTGAAGATATTCAAAGACTTTATCATCTGGAGGGATAATACCGGCTTTTCCTCCTGCCTCTATTGCCATATTTGAAATGGATATTCTGTCTGAGAGTGTTAAATTTTCAATGGTGTTTCCATAATATTCCATGGCTTGGTATAATGCACCCTCTACTCCAATATCTCCGATTACATGCAGGATTATATCCTTTCCATAAACATAATTGTCAAGTTTTCCATTGACTGTTATTTTAATACTATCGGGTACTTTCAGCCAAAGCTTTCCTATAGCCATTACAGCAGCAGCTTCAGTTGAGCCGATACCCGTTGAAAAAGCCCCTAAAGCACCGTAACTACACGTATGTGAATCTGCGCCTACGATCAATCTCCCCGGTGCAACAAAACCCTTCTCAATCATAAGTTGGTGGCACACTCCACCCCTTCCAACTTCAAAGTAGTTTTCTATTTCATATTTTTTTGCAAAATCTCTCATTCTTTTTGCCTGCTCAGCAGAGGCAACATCCTTGTTAGGAACATAGTGGTCTGGAATTAGTACTATCTTCTCTTTAAACGGCTTTGTGCCTTTTGGAAGCTTTTCAAACTGCTCAAATGCTGGAAGTCCTGTTACATCATTTACCATGACATAATCAACATTAGCCTCCACTATTTGGCCAGCCTCGGCATTTACTCCAGCCCTATTTCCAATTATTTTTTCTGATATGGTCTTTCCCATAAAAATCAACTAAAAAATAAAAATTTAAATTATATTATTTTTTTTCAGGTTTTAAGAACATTTTTCTTATGTCCTTACCAACATCTTCTATGAGTTTTTCGCTGCCCTCTTTTCTTGCTCTTGTTAGTACTGGTTTTCCTGTGTAGTTCTCCATCATGAACTCTCTTGCAAATTCACCTGATTTAATGTTGTCAAGTACTTCATACATTCTTTCCCTGACTGAGTCATCGATTATCATTGGACCTCTTGTCCTTCCACCGTATTCTGCAGTGTTTGATACTCTCTCCCACATTAGCTCTAGACCACCCTCATAGATTAAGTCTACTATTAACTTCATTTCGTTTAAGCACTCAAAATAAGCAATTTCTGGTTGGTAGCCTTCACTCACCAATGTTTCGAAACCTGCTGTGATAAGTTCTGTAATTCCACCACAGAGAACACACTGCTCTCCGAATATGTCTGTAATTGCTTCTTCCTCAAAGGTAGTTTCGACTACTCCTGCTTTTGTTAAGTTCATTGCCTTTGCCATTGCGAGTGCTGTCTGCTTAGCCTTTCCAGTGTAATCCTGCTCAACGGCTAGTAGTGCTGGGGCTCCAAAACCTTCTTTGTAAAGCCTTCTTAATTCACTACCTGGTGTTTTAGGTGCAACCATGACTACATCAACATATTCTGGTGGCTTGATCTGATTGAATGTTATGTTAAATCCATGAGAAAAGCTAAGAACATTGCCTTCCTTTAAATTGTCTTTTATGTATTTTGCGTATACATGTGGCTGGACTTCATCAGGTATTAAGATGTGAACAATGTCTCCTGCTTTTGCGGCGTCTTCAACACTCATCGTCTTAATCCCCGCGTCCTTAGCACAGTTCCAGGACTTTCCACCTTCATTTACACCGACGACAACGTCAATGCCGCTATCGTGCAAACATAGGGCTTGCGCCCTTCCTTGATTTCCATAACCTATTACGGCTACCTTTTTACCTTGTAAATATTTAAGGTCTGCATCACAATCATAATACATTGTTGCCATAATTTAACCTCCACTTTTCTTTTCAATATCCCTAGAAATGGCAGTAACTCCGGTTCTGAAGAGTTCTTTTATGCCAAAGTTCTTCATCGTTTCAACAAATCTGTCTATATCTAGCGGATCCGCTGTTATCTCTAGGGTTATTGTTCTTATACTAATATCTACTATATTTGATTTAAATGCATTGGCTATTTCTAAAACCTCTGCCCTATTTTCCTTGTCTGCATAAACTTTCAGTAGACAAAGATCTCTTACAACGGAAGTATTTTTATCCAGGATGTTTACCTTTACAACCTCTATGAGCTTATTCAACTGTTTTTCTATCTTTTCGATTTCTCTTTCATCTCCAGTCGTCACTATTGTCATCCGGCTCATACCTTCCTTTTCAGAAGGAGAAACTGTTAAGGAATGAATATTAATACCCCTCCTAGAGAACATGCCGCTCATCCTCGTTAGAGATCCAGCTTCATCTTCTACTAGAACCGATATTATTTGTGTCGACATCTTCCCACCCCTATCATTTCATCAACCCTGCCTCCAGGCGGGATCATTGGGAGAATATTAGTTTCAGATTCTATCTTAAAATCAAGGACTGAAACGACACCAGAATCAAAAGCATTTTTTAGTGCTTTTTCGATGTCACTAGCCTTTTCAACTCTTTCTCCATATGCACCGAAGGATTCTGCCAGTTTTACAAAATCTGGCAGTGTTCCAAGTTTTGTTCCAGCATATCTCTTATCCCAGAATAGTTCCTGCCACTGTCTAACCATTCCAAGAAATGAGTTGTTTAATATTCCAACAACTACAGGTATGTCCTCAGTCATTGCAGTTGCTAATTCTTGACATACCATTAGGAATGAACCATCACCTGCAATATCCAAAACTTGGCTATCTGGCTTTGCAACCTTTGCCCCAATTGCAGCTGGGAATCCAAATCCCATCGTTCCAAGACCACCTGAGGATATAAACTGCCTTGGCTTTTTTGTAATATAGTAGTGAGCAGCAAACATCTGATTCTGGCCCACCTCTGTAGTGACAATAGCATTGTCATCAAGGAAATTATTAATTGTCTTAATTATAATTTCTGGCGTAAGTTTGCCATTAGGTTTAACAGTTTCACACCCCTCGCACATGCTATGTAACTGATTAACTCGTTTCCTCCAGATGTTCGTGTCTTTTTTAACATCTTCAAATTTTTTGATAAATTTAATTAGGTCTCTTATTACAAGATTAGCATCCCCTACAAGTGGGAAATCTACTGATATGTTTTTGTTTAATTCTGATGAGTCTATATCACAGTGAATTTTTACTGCGTCAGGTGCAAATGATTCAAGTCCCCAACCTGTTGTTCTATCTGAGAATCTACATCCAATGACTAATAAAACATCACAGTTATTGATCATCTTATTTGCGCCAAGTCTCCCGTGCATCCCTACCATCCCAAGAGAAAGAGGATGATTTTCTGGTATCGCACCTTTCCCCATTAGAGTTGTAGCTACACCGGCACCAAGATACTCAGCAAGTAGTCTCAAATCTTCAGAGGCGTTTGCAAGTATTACCCCTCCTCCTGCAAGGATTAAGGGTCTCTCAGCCTCTACAAGTTTTTGTGCAATTCTCTTTAGCTGAAGTGGATTTGGAATTATGCTCGGATTATATCCGGCAAACTTTACCTCTCCGTGATGATACTCTTTGGATCTGTTCTGCTGGACATCATTTGGAAGGTCTATAACTACTGCACCCTTTCTTCCAGTATTTGCAATCTTGAATGCGCCTTTGATTGTCCAAGATAAATGATCTGTTGATTTTACTAGGAAGTTATGCTTTGTTATGGGCATTGTAATCCCAAAAGTATCTGCCTCTTGGAAGGCATCAGTACCTATAGCTTTGGTCGGAACTTGCGCTGTAAAAGCAACGACAGGAATCGAATCCATTGTTGCATTCAGTAATCCAGTAATTAGATTTGTTGCACCTGGGCCTGAAGTTGCTATGCAAACTCCTGGGTCTCCTGAAGCTCTAGCATAACCATCGGCAGCGTGAGCTGCTCCCTGTTCGTGTCTTACAAGAATACTTCTGACATCAGTTTCTTCATAGAGTTCATCGTAGAGGGGTATTAATTGTCCTCCCGGGAAACCAAATAGATTCTTGACGTTTTCTTCTTTTAGACACTTTACAACGATTTCTGTTCCTTTCAAACCTTCACTCATTTCGTTTTCCCCTCTTTACTTATCTTTCTTAGTTTGTTTATGGCCTCAATTGTTGCATTGACACTTGTCATGACTATATCAGAGCCAACACTCTTTCCAATTGCTTTTATATTATCTTCATTTATTATTCTCACAGATACCTGACACAGAGCATCAGATCCACCTGTTATTGCTTCAAGTCTGTATTCTTCAAGTGTTATCTTTTCTGGAACAACTGACTTTAAAGCATTTAACGCTGCGTCAACTGCACCATTTCCTATATTTGAACCTATTTTTTTATTTCCATTGATGTTTAATATAGCTGTAGCTGTTGGTGTAATATGAAGTCCTGATATTATGGACATCTCTTCAAGTTTTACTTCCTTTTCTTCATCCGGAACTTTTGCAACATATCCAGCTGCTATTGCTATTAGATCTTCATCAGTAATCTTCTTTCCACTTTCCCTTATTCTTTTGACTTCATCAACAATCTCTAATACCTGTTCCTTTGTTAATCCAATTCCGAAGTCCTTAAGCTTCTTTTCGACAGCATGTAGCCCTGTGTGCTTCCCGACAACAATCTCACTTTCCCTTCCAACTAACTTTGGTGTAAGGGGTTCATAGCAGAAAGCTTTGCTTAATACTCCGTGAACATGAATACCTGATTCATGGGCAAATGCATTTTCACCAACAATTGCCTTGTTTGGCTGAACAACAACGCCCGATATTCTTGAAACTAGTTTGGATATATAGGTAAGTCTTGTTGTATCAAGAGAAAACCTGACCCCGTAAAGAGCCATTAGACTCATCACAGTTTCCTCTAAAGAAGCATTACCTGCCCTCTCACCAAGACCATTAACTGTGCAGTGTACTTGTTTGGCACCACTTTCAACTGCTGCAAGAGAATTTGCAACAGCAAGACCAAAATCATTGTGGCAATGGACACTTATAGGTACGTTGATATCGTCAACTAACTCTTTTATTAGATACCTCATTGCTTTTGGCATAATTGTCCCAACAGTATCTGGTACATTGATATAATCTACACCTGCATCTCGTACAGCTCGATGCATCTCTTTAAGATATTCAAGCTCAGTCCTTGTTGCATCTTCGCAGGAAAATTCTACCTCAACTCCGTGATCCTTGGCATATTCAACACCTTCTACGGCCTTTGCCATGATGTCTTCTTTCGACATTTTAAGTTTAAATTCTCGGTGTATTGGAGAAGTAGCAATAAATGTGTGAACTCTATCAACATTACATTCTAATGCCATATCAATATCCTTTTTATTGGATCTTGCAAGGCCACAAATTTTTGCCTTTAAACCCATATCAGATACTTTTTTTATAGCTTCTTTTTCTCCGGCTGATGTTATGGGAAATCCTGCCTCAATAGTATCAACTCCTAATAGATCGAGGCTTTCTGCTATCTTCATCTTTTCCTCTGTGTTAAATGCCACACCGGGGGTCTGCTCCCCATCTCTAAGAGTTGTATCAAATATCTTGATACCTTCTATCTTCATCTTTTCTAATACTATTTTATTATAGTCGCTTACACAAATAACTTCTTCCATATTATCCACCTATCAAAATAAATTATATAGTAAGTTCTCTTAAACGAAAAAAAATCACTTACAACTTGAACGTTACAGGTAAGACTACGGAGAAACTTTATTAAGAATTTATACCTTTGCGAGGGGCAAAAATGCACCCCCCCTAATTATTACTAACTCCATAGTATGCACCTAATGCATTTTAAAGCCCATTTATTTCCTTTTAAATGTTTCGGTTATTTTTATATAAAATTTAATAGAAAATAAAAAATATAAGATTATATTACAGTTTTTTTAATTTCTAGTCTTCTTCTGATGAACTTTTCTATTTCTATAACAAAAAAGCTTGTAGTTGCTACTAGACATAATGGGATCCACCAGATGGCCGGAAACGGTGCGGTCCTAAAAGGACTTGTTCCAAACAAAGGCTCAGAATAGACTAAGATGACTTGCAAGGCTAAAGTAGTCACTGCACCAAGAATTAGCCATTTGTTTCTAAACGGATTTATCTTAAAGGCTGTGCCCCTAAGTGACCTTGCTGTAAACAGATACCCGACTTCAATCATTATTATAGTTGTGAATGCAATTGTCTGGGCTTGTGGCATAAATTCTATAGAATTACCCACTGACTTAAAGAACATTAGATACATTGAGAAGATCATTGTCACTTCTACAACGGATACTATCCCGACTCTTTGAATGAAAAATTTGTTAAAAAGTTTTTCATTAGGATCTCTTGGGGGTCTATTTAATAATCCCTTGCTTGCTGGTTCCCATATCAAAGGAATTGCACAAGCAATAGCAATAATTAAGTTGACCCACAATATCTGTACCGGCTCTATGGGAAGTCTATGACTAAAAAGAGGTATAAAAGGAGCTAAGAATAAAGCCCCTGCCATTGCAAGCCCTTGGCCTCCGTTAGTCGGCATTATGTAGAGGATCACTTTCCAGATATTATCATATACATGCCTACCCTCTTCAACAGCATCAACAATTGTAGCAAAATTATCGTCAGCTAAAATTATGTCCGATGCTTCTTTGCTTACTTCAGTTCCACCAATACCCATAGCAACGCCTATGTCTGCAGCCTTCAATGCAGGGGCATCATTTACTCCGTCTCCTGTCATTGCAACTATATGCCCTCTTCTCTGGAGTTGTTTTGTGATTCTATACTTATGTTCTGGCTCAACTCTAGCATATACTGAGACGTTATTAACTACTTCGTAAAGCTGATCATCTGTCATCTCTGAAATTTCTTTTCCTGTCAATACTTCGTCTTCTCCATCACCTATCTTTAGTTGCTTTGCAACAGCTTTCGCTGTAAAAGCATGGTCTCCAGTAATCATTATGGAACGAATTCCTGCTGTTTTACATTTTTCAATGGAATCAATAGCTTCTTTTCTTGGAGGATCTATCATACCTTGAGCCCCAACAAATGTTAAATCAGATATGTCACTTTCATCAAGTGAAAGCTTATCTTTAGGAACTTTCTTGTAAGCCATAGCTAAAACTCTTAGTGCATCTTTAGCCATATTTTCGACATTTTCCATTATCAGTTCTTTATCAAGTGGTACTTTTTTTCCATCGACTAACTGATATTTACAGGATTTTAGAATTCTTTCAGGAGAGCCTTTTACATAAATGAGATTCGCATCACCTTCTTCATGTAATGTTGCCATGTACTGATGTTTTGGTTCAAAAGGTATTTCATCCAATTTTAGTAGTTTTTCATCGATACCAGCTTTTGTGGCCGAAACGATCAATGCCGCTTCTGTGTGGCTCCCTTTGGCAACATATCTATCTTTTTCTAGAGCTATACCTGCATTATTACAAAGAAAACCCGTTCTCAAAGTCTGGATAAGTTCTGGTGTCAGTTTTGCTTGTATATTGCCATTCTTTTCTAATATTTGGCCCACAGGTTTATACCCTACACCTTCAACAATATAGATTTTATTTCCGCTAAATATCCGAACTGCTGTCATCTCATTTTTAGTTAGGGTTCCTGTTTTATCTGAACAAATAACTGTGACACTTCCCAAAGTCTCTGCAGCCGGTAAGTTTCTTACTATTGCATTCTTTTTTGCCATAACTGTTGACCCAACAGCAAAAGCAGCAATTATAGCACCAGCAAGCCCTTCAGGTATTAATGCCACAATCATGCCTATCATGGCAAGAAACATATAGACTATTTCATATCCTTCTAGCACACCCAATCCGAAAACTATTACTCCAAAAGAAACAATAGTAATAATTAGTAGCTTTACAAATGCTGATATCTTTTTTAATATTGGAGGTGTAGTCTGGCCAGAACTTTTCATAAGTTTTGCTATATTTCCAATTTCTGTTTCTTCCGCAGTCGCATATACAATACCTTTTCCTCTTCCGCTTGTTACAAAAGTTCCCCCATAGGCCATACAATATTTTCCTTCGTTATTTTTATTATTGGGGTCATCTTCTGTACCTTTTTGGACAAGCGTTGATTCTCCTGTAAGCATTGATTCATCTAAGTGCAAACTCTTTGAAGATAATATCCTAAGGTCGGCAGGTACTTTATCCCCGGCCTCAATAATAACGATATCTCCTGGAACTAGATCTCTTGCAGGAATTACTTTAGTTTCTCCATCTCTAATCACCTTGCATTTATCCACAAGCATATCCTTTAAGGCATCAATTGAGGCTTCAGCTTTGCCTTCTTGGATAAATCCAATAACGGCTGTTGCTATAACAACTCCTATGATAACCCACATGTCCATTATTATATCCTCTTCTCCCATGAAAGCCCATAGGAAAAAACATGCAAAAGCTGCCACTATCAGAACCATGAGCAAAGGATTATTGAATTGCATTAAAAATCTGATGATTGGCCCTTTTTTCTTGAATTTAATCTCATTGTATCCATACTTTTCAAGTCTTAAGGCCGCTTCTTCAGAGGAGAGCCCACCCGTAGATGTACTCAACTTCTCTATTATGTCCTTACTAGTTAATTTGCACCAATCTAATTTTGTTTCCACGGGCATCCCTCCTTTATTATTTTTTTATATCCAATGTGGTAATATCCCGCCCTTTATAAAATTTTCGTCTACCCTAATTTTTTTAGAAATTATCTTTTCCTTTCAAAATTAATATAATTATAAAGATTATACTAAAAAAACTAATCCTGTCTATTTGTTCAATAAAATTGATATTTTATGAATATATATTTAATTAAGTCAAGATATACTGATTAGTAACTTTTATAAATCCTCTAAAATTTGACCATATGTTCCTTAGTAGAACTAGGAGGATGTTCTGATGGTAAGAGAATTTATGAAAAATTTAAACCAAAGGAGCATTTTAACACTCCCAATTCTCTCTATTTTAGTTTGGGAAATGATAGGATGTGTCTTTGAAAAGGATAGGCTATCCCAAGGGGAATTACTAATAGTTGAAGCAAATCAAGAGCTTCTTAAATCTACCAACAATCTTTATACATATCTACAAGATATTTTGACTCTCAATGAAGATGATTTAGCTACTTATGTCTTTGACTTTAGCACATACGAAGAAGGCATAAATAAGGCTCAATATTTTGTTAATACTTACAACTTCTTTGAAGAACATAGATTGATCTTAGAAGAGGCTGAAGTATATAACAGTAAATCTTTAGCATTATACGAAGAAGCTCTAAGTATGGACCTCGACAGTATAGAAGAAGAATATGTTCTAATGAAGATATCAGTGATTACCAAATATAATGAAGCAATTGCCATATCAAAAAATCTCATAGAAAAACAGGAAACTTTCAAACGCTATCTTGATAATTCGCTCAGGCAAAGTATGTTGACATGTGAATCTTGCGGGGGATTACCAAAATCTGCCACACATGTTGGATGGAAAACTTCAATACCTTCTGATTGGATGAACGCTAATATTTTTTCATTAAAAGATCAGATATCTCAAACAATTGCGGAAGCTAAAAATATAGACAACGAAGCTGAAGAGCTCTGGAATTTAAAACTGAAATCCAACTTAGAATAAATATATTATTTATTTCTTAATTTTTAATAATATTTTAACATTGAACTTTAAAATTCTGGATACATAATAACTTATTTAAACAATATAATAATATATTGTTAGGTGAAGAAAATGGACTCCAATCTCCCAAATTTAAATGACAACTCCTCAAAAGGAATTATTTATTTTGTAATAATCACATTTTTTATAACTTACTTAATGGATGCAGTAATATTTCTTAATGGTGGCCTTACATACCAGAATACATTTGCATTTCTAATTGCCATGATGTTTGTACCGCTAATTGTATCTGTTATACTTACCAAATTCTATCTTAAAAGAAAACTTTCATCTTTTGGATTAAACAAAGGCAAGAGTATTAAATATTATTTAGCTGCCTATCTTTATCCTTTTTTAGCTATTGGATTAGGAGTTCTTCTATTTACAATAATGGGATTTGGAATACTAAGGACTGATTTGGATTTAATATTTCCGACTCAGTATGGTATTCCTATCTATATCTATTTAATCAACTATTCAATTGCCCCTATTTTTCCTAACTCTATATTCGCATTTGGAGAAGAGTATGGATGGCGTGGATACCTTCAGGATCTCTTGCTAGAAAAGTTTTCTATCTTAAAGACTCTATTAATAACTGGTGTTATCTGGGGGCTTTGGCATGCACCTTTAATTGCAATGGGATATAACTATCACCAATACCCTTTACCAGGTGTATTTCTCTTTACACTTTGGACTATATTTGTAGGGATATTCTTTGGATGGTTAAAAATTAAATCAAAATCAGTTTTGACTGCTGCACTTGGACACGGTGCAATAAACGCTTACGTTGGATTTGGAATAATCTTTGCACAAACAAATAATCAACTATTAGGTGTTCCCTTTGGCATTCCTGGATTGTTAGCATTCTTTATGTTTGCATTAGTATTCTTATGGGATCTAAAGAGAAGCTATCCCAAAGAGTTCTGATATTGCCATCTCTAAAATATCAATTGACTTAAGGTACTCGTCAGTGTCAATACATTCCATATCTGTATGATCTAAAGATGAGTCGCCTGGACCATAGGTAACTATGTTCTCTGTCAATCTAACAAGGAGATTCATATCAGAAGATCCTGTTTTTTTCTTATATTTTGGGGAAAATCCATTTTCCCTTATCGCCTTTACTAATGTTTTTACAAGTATGTTATTCTTTGAAGTGATTACCCCATCTACGCCTTCGACTAGCTCGATTTCACCGTCAAGTAGTTGTGATATCTCTTTTAATACAGTTTCATGAGATAGTCTAGGTGGAATTCTAAAGTCAATTGTTACCCTGCATTCACTTGGCATAACATTACTTTCAGATTCTGCGGATATTGAAGTTGGTGAATAACTGAGAGATTCGAAAAGATTATTTCCTTTGTGCAACGTAGAAACTTTGTTTGAAAAATCTATGAACTTTAATATTGGATTATCTTCTTCTGAAGAGGAATGTGAAGCTTTACCCTTAAACAATATCTTCAGAAGCAATCTGCCTTTGTATCCTATTGTAATCCCATCAGCAGAACCGGGCTCCCCTAGAAATATGAAATCTGCTTTAATTTTTTTCATTAGCTCAATAGTCCCCCTAGAGTTTGGTGCTTCTTCTCCTGTTGCACCTGCGAATATAAGTGTCCCTTTGAAATTTTTATCTTTGAATCTAATAAATGCAGAAAGAAGTGCTGCTAGAGGCGATTTGGCGTCACATGCGCCTCTACCATATATTTTCTTACCATCAATTCTAAAAGGAATCTCTCCGCTCACTGTGTCCATATGACTTGTTAAAAGTATGTAAGGGGGTCCAGAACCAATCTTTGAAATAACGTTCCATTCTTTGTCCTGTTCTACATTAAATTTCTTATTTTTAAGAAAATTAAATAAAAAATCAGAGACTTCTTTTTCTTTTTCCGATGGGCTATAGATTTTTATTATCTCTTTAAGCAGATTAACTTCTTCCAATAATTTCACCTGTTGCCTCAACAACCCTATCAATATGTTCCTTTTCAATTATTAAAGGTGGGAGGTATCGGACTACAAGTTTTCCTGCTGTAAGCGCAAGTACTTTTTTCTCCATAAGTTGTGCAAGATATGGCCCTACCTTTTGTTTCATCTCAATACCAATCATAAGGCCAATACCCCTTATTTCCTTGTATACAGATTCATCTATATTCTTCTTCAGTTGAGAAAGGAAGTATTCTCCATTTTCTTTTGATCTTTCCACTAGTTTTTCTTCTTTTAGAGTCCTTATTGCGGCAAGTGAAGCGTTACATGCAAGGGGATTTCCTCCAAATGTGGAGCCATGCTCTCCCTTGTCAAGATTTGATAGATCTTCCATGACAACAGTCGCCCCCATAGGTATCCCACCGGCTATTCCTTTTCCAAGGCATAAGATATCTGGCGAAACATTGTATCTATTTATTGCAAACAACTCCCCAGTTCTTCCAAAACCTGTCTGGACCTCATCCACAATCATCAATATTCCTTTTTGATCACAAATCTCTCTGATACCTTTCATGAAATCCATGTTAGCGGGTTTAACTCCACCTTCCCCTTGGATAGGCTCTACTATGATTGCGGCGGTATTGTCAGTAATTACCTCTTGAAGTTTTTCTAAATTATTGTAAGCTGTATGACAAAAACCTGGTACCAACGGCAAGAAAGGTTTTTTGTATTCGGCCTTCCAAGTTGCAGAAAGGGCCCCCATTGTCCTGCCATGGAATCCAAATGTGAATGAGACAATATCTGTCTTTCCAGTTATTTTTCTTGAAAACTTTAATGCAGCCTCAACAGCCTCAGCACCAGAGTTTGATAGAAATGTTTTTGTAAGTCCTTTTGGCGTAATTTCAGCTATTTTTTCCAAAAGCTCTGCTCTCTTGTCATTATAGAATATCTCGGGGCATGAAATCAAAGTATCAGACTGCTCTTTTATAGCTTGGACTACCTTTGGGTGAGAATGCCCAAAAAGGCAAACTCCATGACCTGCCACACAGTCTATGTATTCATTGCCTTGACTATCATAAAGATAGACACCTTTACCAGAAATAATTTCTAGATCTCTCTTATAGTAGACGCCGCTACCATACTTTTCTTCTAGGTCTTTATAGATCATCTTGAAATCACCGTTCTCTTGCCATTCAAGGCATTTTCTAGGGAATTATCGATATTACCTCGTGCAATTATTACTCGAGGGCTCCCCTGCTCTACAGCTTCTTTGGCAGCTAGGAGTTTTTTCTTCATACCTCCATCTGCAAATTTATAGGCTTCATCAATCTGTAATAAATTGAGTTCAGTCACAAGCTTTCCCTCTTTTAGAAATCCATCGACATTTGTCATGATTACTAGATCTGCAGATAATGCAGATGCTATTGCAGCAGCTGCCCTATCTCCATCTGTGTTTACAATGTCCCCTTCAGTGCTTATTGCCAAAGGACAGATAATAGGTAAATATCCTTTATCAAGCAACATTGTAATAAGTTCCTTGTTGACACTCTCGATTTTCCCCGTGAAATCATCTTTTAGTATTTTCTTTTTTCCATCTTCAATAATCTTAATAGAATCTTTTCTCTTGGCAAGTAAGACCTTTCCATCCGCGCCAGATAGACCAAAAGCATTAGTGCCTGATTTCTGAAGAAGCTTTACAAGCTCTTTGTTTATCTTTCCAGCCATTACCATTTCCATTATTTGAACAGTTTCAAGATCGGTGTATCTTGATCTAAAACCAGAAACAGATGTAACAAATTTTGTTTCTTTCCCAAGCTTTTTGGAAACTTCTGTAGTCTCATAAGATCCTCCATGAACGACAATTATCTTTTCCTTTTTTGAAATCTCAGCTATCTCTTTTCCCAAGCTTTGAACCTCTGTACCAAGGCTTCCACCAATCTTTATTACAATCATCTAATCACCTAAATCGGGTGGTATCCAATATATTTTAACCCCATGTCTTCTTCAAGACCATACATTATATTCATGTTCTGAACTGCAGCACCTGCTGCTCCCTTCATGAGATTATCAATTGCTGAAAAGACTATCATTCTTCTGTTTTCTCTGTCAAGCTCAAATCCGACTTCACAGAAGTTAGAGCCAGTCAATATTTTGGGATCAGGATGTCTGTAAATTCCTTTTTTCTGTTTTACAACTCTAAAGAACTTATTTTTCTCAGAAAATTCTCTATATATACCTCTAATTTCTTTTTCATCATAAGGCTGATTGAAGAACAGATAAATCGTTGTAAATATTCCTCTTACCATCTCAATAGCGTGGGGTGCCATTGTGACTTTAAATCCAGTTTCCTGTTCCACTTCTGCTATATGTCTATGGTAAATCGGTGAATAGCATCTTATTGCTCTTGATCTCTCCGGATGATGAGTTGAAGCACTGAAGGAATCACCTGATGCAGACGATCCTATCTTGCTGTCAATTACTATCCTATCCTTATCTAGGTTGAGATGTCTTAATGGATACAGTGCCAAAATCATTGATGTAGCTATGCATCCTGGATTTGCAACTAATTTAGTCTTCTTTATCTCCTCTCTGTGTATTTCAGGAATACCATATACAGCCTGATCTAAAAGTTCTGGGCATTTGTGATCAAGACCATACCAAGACTTGTATACGTCCTTGTCTTTTAGTCTCAAATCTGCTCCTAAATCTATTATCTTAACACCTGTATCATAAAATTCCCTTAGGTAATCCATTGAAACACCATGGGGAAGACAGAAGAATACTAGGTCGGAATCAAAGGATTCTTTGATTGATGAGAATTTAATGTTAAATCCTCTTAAATTTGGATGAATCATATGCACATAAGAGCCAGCATTTGACTCAGATGTGATCCTATCAAGTGTTACTTCAGGGTGATTTACCAATAGTCTTAGTAACTCTCCTCCAGTATACCCTGAAGCGCCAATAATTGAAACTTTCATTTTAATTACCTCTTTGCTACTTCAATAACATAATCAACTACTTTACCTGGTATATTAACACCTGTTGGTGCAATACTATTCTTAAACTCCATAGTATAATTGACTTCATTTACTAAAAGCTTTCCTCTGTCTTCCAAGAGATCAATTGCAACTACCCCTCCACCAACAGCTTCTGCAGCTTTAATACAAATCTCCGATATTTCATCCGTCAACGGGCAATTTGAGGCAACTCCACCGCGGGCTGTGTTTGTGATCCAGTGTGGGGAGCTTCTGTAAATAGCCCCTATAACTTCATCTCCGACAACAAAAGCTCTGATATCCCTCTCAGGTTTGTTAATGTACTCTTGGATGTAAAATACTGAGTGGTGGTATGAACCAAGTACGACTTTGTGTTCAAGTATACTTTCTGCAGTTTCCTTGTCATTTACCTTTGAGAGAAGTCTTCCCCAAGAACCAGTTGCAGGTTTTAATACTGCAGGGTACCCAATCTTTTCAATTGCCTGAATGGCCTCCTCAGTAGTAAATGCAATATATGTTATCGGAGAAGGAACCTTATGTTTTGTCAAAGCCAAAGTTGTTAGAACTTTATCTCCACAAGTATTAGCAGTGTTATAAGTATTGACTGTTTTGACTCCCATTTCATTTAATACCTTAAGAGAGTAAAGGGCTTTAAGATGGCTTATTTCTCTTTCCAATACTACATCATAATCCATTTTTTCAAAATCTGTTATATTGAATATCGCACATCGCGTGTCCATTCTTTCTACTTCAATTCCTCTATTCCTAAATTCTTCGAGTAGAAACTTCTCGTCAAGTCTGACCCTTGAATAAAGCATTCCTATCTTCATCTAATCACTCCAAATTATTGATTACCGCTTCAGTAAAAGCTAGAGTCCCGAGATTTCCACCCAAATCCTTTGTTCTCTTACCATCAGCAAATGTTTTGAAAATACTATTTCTTATTCTATCCCCTCCTTTCTTTTCCCCAAGAAAGTCTAACATCATTGCAGCTGAAAGAAAAGTGGCTGTTGGGTTAGCAATATCTTTTCCAGCATACTTTGGCGCTGAGCCATGGACTGGCTCAAAAAGCCCTGATTTCTCTCCTATATTTCCCGAAGGCGCTATGCCAAGACCGCCAACAAGTTGAGACGCTTCATCAGATAAGATATCCCCAAATAAATTAGTTGTTATAACTACGTCAAATCTTTCTGGCTCTTTGATCAATCTCATTGCCATTGCATCGACTATGACTTCCTCCGTTTCTATATCTGGGAATTTTTCTGAAACTGATAGTACCGTCCTTCTGAAAAGTCCACACGTCTTCCTCAAGACATTTGCCTTGTGAACCACAGTAACTCTTTTTCTGTTATTCTCTCTTGCATATTTGTAAGTAAATTCGGCAAGTCTTCTTGACGCTTTTTCTGAAATGTGTCTTTCTGCTATTGCAACTCCATCCTCTTCTCTTTCAATTCCTTTGTACATACCTTCGGTGTTTTCCCTCATCATGACTATATTGATATTTGGCCTTGAAATTTCAACTGGGAGGCTTTTTATTGGTCTTACATTTACAAAAAGATCAAGCTCCTTTCTTAGAGTAACAATTGCACTCTTATAGTCAGGTATGTCCGGGGGTGATGAAACAGCTCCAAATAATGTTGCATCTGCATCCCTACAAGCTTCAATTGTTTTCTGTGGAATCGAAGTTCCATTTTTTAGATAGCAGTCATAGCCTGCCTCTGCATAAGAGTAATCAAAATCAAGATTAACATGTGAAAGTAACTTTAATCCGGCATCAATTACATCGTTTCCTATACCGTCTCCTCCGATAACGCATATTTTATATCCCATCTTCTAGCTCACCTATGTCATGATTTTTTAAGAAATTGACAATTCCGCCAGCATCAATAATTTTCAGAATAAATTCTGGAAATCCTTGTGATCTGACCTCTTTGCCAGTTTTTATAATCTTAATTTTTCCTTCTTTTAAGTTGACTTCAATCTCTTCTCCATCTTGAACAAGATCATACAATTCATCTGAAATCATTATTGGAAGGCCTATATTGATGCAGTTTCTGTAAAATATCCTTGCAAAGCTCTTTGCAATTACAGCCTTTACACCAGAAGCCTTTATTGCAATTGGTGCGTGTTCTCTTGATGAGCCACATCCAAAGTTTTCACCTGCAACTATGAAATCTCCAGTCTTTACATTCTTTGAAAAGTCTGGCCTTACTTCAAAAAAGCAGTGCTCAGCAAGTGCTTTTGGATCTGTTGTAACGTTGTATCTGCCAGGTATTATTTCATCAGTATTTACGTCATCACCGAATCTGAATATTTTTCCCACTATATCGCCTCTCTTGGGTCTGTGATCTTTCCAGTAAGTGCAGTTGCAGCAGCAGTTGCAGGAGAAGCAATAATAATCTCTCCTTTATCTGAACCCATCCTTCCTATGAAATTTCTGTTCATAGTTGTCAAGGCTATGTCTCCAGGAGCAATTACACCTTGATGCCTTCCTATACATGGCCCACATCCAGGATTACACACCATTGCCCCTGCATCCATGAATATTTTTATATATCCCCTGTTCATTGCCTCAAAATATACCTCATTTGACGCTGGAACAATAATAGTTTTGAGAAGTGGACTTAACTTCTTTCCCTTAAACATTCTTGCAGCAATTTCTAGATCATCTATTCTGCCATTAGTACATGTTCCAATGAACACCTCGTCAACTTCTGTTTCTGCATACTTTTCAACAGGATATACATTGTCTACCCTTGGGGAAACAGCAAGCTGAGGTGTTAGATCATCAACATCAAATTCAAAGATCTTTTCGTAATTTGGATCATTTGGAACAATTTCTGTGTATGGATATCCTCTAGACTTTAGATAATTTTCAGTTACTTTGTCGGTCTTGATTAATCCCGTCTTTCCCCCCATTTCAATTGCCATGTTAGCGAGGGTAAGTCTATCTCCTAGAGCCATATTTTCAATTGTTTCTCCACCAAACTCGCATGCTTTGTAAGTAGCCCCTCTAGCGCCAACTTTTCCTATAATTTTTAAGATCAAATCTTTTGGGTAGACCCCCTTAGCAAATGATCCATTAACGTCAAAGTAAAAGGTTTCTGGAACTCTAAACCAGTTCTTTCCAGTAGCATAAGAAACGCCAATATCAGTTGATCCTACGCCTGTTCCAAATGCTCCAAGAGCACCATAAGTGCAGGTGTGTGAATCTCCACCAATAATTACTCTTCCGGGTATGACAAATCCTCTCTCAACAAGAACTTGGTGACAAATACCTTCTCTAAAGAAGTTCTTTATCCCTTCTTTTTTTATAAATTCCAATACTTCTTTCTGTAATGTGGCACTTTCAACTGATGCCGGTGGCTGTACATGGTCAAAGATAATAACAATTCTATTCTTATCAAAAAGTGGCTTGCCTGTATTTCTCAATGCTTTGATTGCAAGTGGTGTTGTGTTGTCATGACTCATCGTTACATCTATATCGACCAAAACTATTTCTCCGGCCGAAACATCTCTAGAAAGTTTCTTTGAAAAAATCTCTTCAGCAACTGTTCCCATTAACCTCACCATATTTTTTTAGAACTACTCTTGTACTTGTTGCAAGAACTCCTGGAATACTCCTTATATCTTCTATCAAGTTATTGAGTTCTGCAACATTTTTTAACGATGCATAGATTGAGATATCTTCGTCTCCAGACATTTCGTATAGCTTTTCAACACCCTTCATGTTCTTTATCTTTCTAGATATTGATGTTGTGTATATGTGGGCCTCAAGCCTTACGAACAAAACAGCATCAACTCCAGTCGGTATGCTAACGGCTTTAACACCAAGCACCTTTTCGGCAATGTCTAGGATATCTGTTTCATGCACAATCTTTCTTTCGTCTCCTATCTTCTTAATCTCATGAATTATCTTTAGCAAATCTTTATCGCTAGCTTCAATACCATATTGATTTAACTTTGACATAACAGCCCTTTTGCCAGCAAACTTATCAACAATTATTTTCCTCTCTTTTCCAATCATCTCTGGTGGGAAAGGTTCATACGTAGTCGGATTTTTTAGAACCCCATCTGTGTGGACCCCGCTCTTATGTGTGAAAGCATTATCCCCCATTATCGGCATCAATGGGTAAACATATATTCCAGTTATTTTTTCCACATATGCAGAGATCTGTTTTAACATCTTAAGATCATATTTTAAGTTTTCATTATCCAAGATATGAGTAGCCACTACAAAATTAGATAAATCTACTATACCTGTTCTTTCTCCTATACCATTTACGGTAGTGTGAACACAATCCGCCCCAGCTCTAACACCTGCCATAGCATTGGCAATAGCAAGACCAAAGTCATTATGACAGTGGACATCAATTCCAACAGGTTTTAGATTTGTCTTAATTGTCTTTACAAGATCGTAAAAAATATGGGGTTGCATAACCCCAACGGTATCTGCAACACTTATTCTGTCAGCCCCAGCATCAATGGCGGCATTACAGATTTCAATAAGGTAATCAAAATCTGTCCTTGTGGCATCTTCGGGTGTGTACCTGACTTTAAGTCCGTGGTCTTTTGCGTATTGGACACAATCTACTACTTTCTCTATTGCTACTTCCTTAGTCATCTTCAATTTATCTTTAAGATGAACATTTGAAGTTGCTAGAAATATTGCAACTCTGTCAACTTCGCAGTCAACAGCCATCTCTACGTCTCCCTTGACAGCCCTCACATGCCCTACGACTTCTGCCTTGAGATTTTCTTTTACAACTTTTCTGATAAACTCTTCAATCTTTGGAGAAACGTTGGGATGGCCGACTTCTATCATGTCGACTCCAAAATCATCTAGCATTTTGGCAAGTGTCATCTTTTCATTGATAGTAAAAGAAACACCTGCGGTCTGCTCCCCTTCTCTTAAAGTTGTGTCCAATATCTTGACCATTTTATTCTCCCCAATCCTCTTCTTCTTCAGGGGCAACTGCTAGTACTAGTGGGTCAAGGCTTATTATTTCAAGCTCTATCCCGCACTCAGAACACTCTACGATGTCCCCTATTTCTGGATTTTCTATTTCAATAACGCAACTACATTCTGGGCATTCTCCCATCCAAATCACCTCGATGGCATTAATCGTAAACTCCTTTTAAGTTTTACGGTTAATATTAGTATATTAAATACGATAATCGAAATATTTTTAAAGCCAAATAGGTATTAACTCTTATGGACGAACTAGATATACAAATATTATCGATTTTGGAAGAAAACTCTAGGATGAAGAATACTGAGATAGCAAAACAACTCTCCGTTTCTGAAGGGTCTATCCGAAGGAGGATTGACAATCTTATCGAAACAGGTATAATCAAAAACTTCACAGTTGAAGTTTCTACAAATTTTGGATTCATTTCATTGGTGCTTTTAAACACACATACTCAAGAATCAACAGATGAGATTGTGAAACAGATTATGAAAATTGAGGGAGTAAAAAGGGTATACGAAACAACAGGTGAATGGGATGTAGTTGCCTATGTTTTATGCAATTCACCAAAAGAGTTTAATATTATAATAGAGAATATCAGAAAGCTTAAAGGCGTTAATAAATCGACTAGCCTTACAGTGTTGAATGTATTATAGTGATATTATGGTAAAAATACTACTCGTTGATGACAATCAAGATTTTTTGGACATATTGAAACAAGGTCTTTATGCACATGAGGTTTTACTTGCAAATAATGGATTAGAAGGTGTAGAGACTTACAAAAAAGAATTGCCCGATGTTGTCGTAATGGACATAAAAATGCCCGTCATGGATGGAATTAAAGCTACAAAAGAGATAATTAAGTTTAATCCAAATGCAATTGTTATAGGTGGCACGGCTTATACAGAATTACAGAAAGATCTATTCGACGCAGGTGCAAAATTTGTTCTTATCAAACCATTTTCAATTGATTCAATAGAAAAAATAATAGAAAAACACGTTTTAAAAAAGAGGCCTAGGACAGGATATTATAAATAGATCCTTTTTCTAGAGCTTCTCTTAGTTCCATCCCTATTCGTTCTCCATAGCTAATTTCTCTGCCGTAGAGGTATCCTGTGTGTGGAGTGAATTTTGTTCCAGGGCTTCCAGGGATTCTCATAGAAACATCAAATATGACTATTTCTTCCTTTCCTTCATATGATGCCACTGCCCCTTGGAGGGCAAAAGGCCCTATTATTCCAGGCGGATATTCCTTCTTTGTAACACTTACAAATTTCTCTCCGATATCAAAAGCCTTTTCTAAGATGCTTTCTTTTGTGGTGCAAGTTATGTGGCCCGTTTCAATCATTTTAGGTTTAACAAATTTTAAGACCTCAAGTTGCTCATTTGCAGGGAGTCTTAAAATACCGTCTAGATTAGTTTGCCTCCTAGTGTCAGTACCCATAAGTTCCAGCTCTTCTTTAGTATTTGAGTAGAAGAAATTGAAATTGGTTTGAGCACCCAAAATATACTCTTCAATAACGGCTTTTTTTAATGCTTCTTTTGTTATCATTCCTTTATCTATTAATTCCTTGCTTTTCTGTTCATATTCCTTGAGAGAGGATGCAAAGAAAAATGCCCGCTCGTACTCTCTTATAGCCTCTGAGACCTTTACTATTACAAGCCTATCAATTTTATCAGGGGATGAGAATATCTTTGGAAATCTGATTCCTGCTTTTTCTAAAAGATAATACTGATTTTTTGGAACATCTCTTTCTTCAAGCTTTACAAGCCCTCTTGTTCCGTATATAGGAATGAAGAAATCATTTTCTATTCGTTCAAAATCGAAGTAAACCCAGAAGTACCTGTTGTGTATGAAAATAGTGTTCATTTCTCGGAGCTCTTTTTGAACATCTTTATTTGTAATATCTTTGAATGAGTCTAGGACAACAACTTCATCAATACAGCCTCGGCCATCCCTAGATTTGTAATACTTTGAATATGTCTTTTCTCTACCTTTTTGACAAACTGCAACTGTATTGAATCCGTATTTTTTTACACCGCTTGAAATATCAAGGGCAGAATGTCCTCCCAATACACCTATTGTTATGTTATCGAGATCATAACTGCTCAGGATATTCTTTATATCCCCCTGACCTATCATGAAATAACCTTACCAAGTTTTTATTTCCTCTTTAGACTCCCCTTTTATCAACTTTAGTACCTTTACCATGTTCTTTGCCGTATTCTGAGAGGTCTTTATACCATATTCATCTTTATCAGAGTCTCCAATATTATAACCAAACCCAACACCACCATAGTGCGATGTCGCCTCATCTGCAACAACGATTGAATTATGTATCAAGAAGAAATTGAAAATCTGTTGTAGTGTAGTTTCCTGCCCTCCGTTTCTAAATCCTCCTACAGAAATTCCAGCGCCGACCTTATTTCGAAGTTCAAATTTTCCCCTAAGTGCTCTTGTTCTATCCATAAAAGCTTTCATTTGTGCAGAAACACCACCTAAGTATACTGGAGAAGCCAATATTATTCCATCAGCGCCTCTTATCTTATCGTACAAAGGTGTCATATCGTCTTTCTGAACGCAAATTCCAGTATCCTTACATCCTCCACATGCCTTACAAGGGGCTACTTTCATTTGTCCAACATGTACAAGTTCTGTTTCAACTCCAAGCTCTTTACATGTTTCAAGTGCTTTCTTCAATAGAAATAAAGTATTGCCCTCTCTAGGGGATCCACAAACTCCTAGTATTTTCATATAATCACTCCATTTGTTTTATGAATGTTTATTTATAAAAATGTTTTGTAAGATTCTTATATAAATTTTTATAAGTAAAGTACTAGTATACGGTGTAGTGTTGAAATGGAAGAAATCGATGAGATAAGACAGAAGAAGATGAACGAACTAAAAGAAAAGTTTTCAGGTGAAAAGAAAAGAGTGCTAATTGAAGTCCTAGCTTTATCTGGATGCTCTCATTGCCCAGCGGCAGCTGAAATGGCTTATAGAGTTGCATCACAGTATGACAATGTTGATGTAGCCATAGTTAATATTGCAACTCCAGAAGGAAATTCAAAAGCAAGAAAACTTGGTGTTATGAGCGTACCAGCAATTGTCATAAATGGCAAACTTGCCTTTGTTGGAACGCCACAAGCAGATATGATAATGCATGACGCCGTAAAAAAGGCTATGTAGTTAAATTCTTTATTTTATCTTTTATCTCTTCTAGTATACTCATATAGGACTCTTCAAGATTAGATGTGAACTCATCTGAAAATGTGAAAGGATCCTTTATTCCTATTGCACAAAAAAATATTTCATTTGGCATTCTTTCCGGAGAGACCTTCATTCCAAGTTTTACCATAGTCGAAAAGTTTGTTGAGTGAGGCGAAGATGTTTCTGGTATTGATAGGATATCCTCTAATGTAAGATAAGTAATTTTTCCAATATTATCAGAAATAATTGAATCGACAAATATTGCACAATTATAATCTAAAATAGAATCCAGTAGTTCAATGCCTGAAGAATAGAAAACTTCAAAGATTATATTGGTCTGATCTTTGAAAAATTTTTCTAAATCCTCAACAATTTTAGGCCCTATTCTATCATCTTTAAGATATGGATTCCCAATGCCTAGGACTATTATTTTTTTCATTTTATACTCTTATTGGATTTGGCCCTAATTCTCTTATCTTTTCAGTGAACGATGTCATGACTTCAGAGAATCTTTTTCCCTCTGATGCGGAGATCCAAAATATCTCCAATCTTTCGGGTTCTATTCCCATATCAGAGATCAATTTTTTTAGCATTGTCACTCTTTTTAGGGCTTTAAAATTTCCTTGTTGGTAGTGACAGTCTGTAGGTATATGGCACCCCCCTACAAATACACCGTCGGCACCTCTAGCAAAAGTTTCAAGAATAAATGCAGGATCCACTCTCCCAGAGCACATAAGCCTTATCATCTTAATATTGGGTGGATAGCTATACCTTGAAGAGCCTGCAAGATCGGCACCCGCATAAGTACACCAGTTACAAACAAAACCAATAATATTCGGCTCAAAATTTTTCATCAGTCAACACCATAGAATTTTTTTATAAATCCATCTCTTGGGGTTTCAGATAGTGACGCAATTCTATTTTTTGGAAGGCCCATTGAGAGCCCTAGAAGCTGATTATAATAGAAAACAGGTATACAGAAGTCTTCACCCCTATCCCTTAGGCCTTTCTGACCTAAATCAAACTGAAGGAAGCAGAAAGGGCAAGCTGTGACAATACAGTCTGGGTCTGAGTATTTTATGTTCAAAAGTTTTTTTTCTAAAATCTTCAGAGTAACATCTGGATTATTCCCCCTCATGCCACCTCCTGCGCCACAACAGGATAATTTTTTTGGATAGTATACGCTTTCCATACCCAATGCTTCGACCAAAGCATCAAGTTTGTGAGGTTTTTCTGGATTTTCAGCCATTAGGTGGTCTGAAGGCCTCAAAAGATGGCAGCCATAATGTACCGCAGCCTTGGCACCATTTAATTTTATCTTTGTTGCTTCCTTAATCTTATCAGTACCAATCTGATCGTAGAGTATTTCAACTAAATGGTATACCGAAATGGTGCCTTGATATTTTCTGCCTATTTTATTTAGAATACCATTTACCCTTTCCCTCTTTTCCTTATCATTTTTCAAGAGTAGATTACTATTTTTAAGATAACAAAAACATCCATTACAAACAGCCATCAAATCTTTATTCATCGATTCAGCTATTGATAAATTCCTGGCACTTTGTGCAAGTCCTGAAATTTCTTCAACTGACCAGAATGCCCCACCTGGAGGGCAGCAGCCTGCGCCAACCATATCATAAACATTAACTCCCAGAAGTGGCATTGTCTCTCTTATTGAATTTTCAATATCGGGATATCTTAGGGGAATAATACAGCCAGTGTATAAAGCATAATCAGTCGCAGGCAATCACATCATCTCCCTTTGGTTTCCAATCCTTCTTTATCTTAAGTAAGGTACCCGCATGAGTAGAATCAACTATCTTTTGGATTTCGATTATGTGCTTCTTGTCAGAACCTGCCGTCTTAAGCGGAGGCGCTTCGACTTTTTCTCTAAGTTTTATACCTTTTTGGACTGTAACTGCGTGTCCAAGATGATAAATATTATTGGCAACTTCAACCTGAGCTTCTGGGATAATTCCTTTTTCTGCAGAAATTCTTCTAAGAGCAAACACGACTTCCGTTGGCCCAGCATTTTGAGGGCATCTTTCCAGGCACATGAAGCAAGTAGTGCAGAGCCATATTGCTTTTTTGTCTAGTATTTGCTCGTCAAGGCCTAAAAGAACCTGATGCATTGTTCTTTTTATTTTATGGTCTGTATCACTTGCAACAGGGCATCCCGAAGCACACATCCCACACTGAAAGCATTCATAAACCCTTTTTCCTCCATATTCCATGACCTTATTTACGAGGTCCTTGTTGGTATCATTAAGAACAATTTTCATTTACTGCCCCCCGTAAGAGCCAAGATCTGCATTCTGACCTGCTTAGTTGTGTAATGATTTGCTTTAATAGCACCAGAGGGGCATGCTGCGCTGCAAACACCGCATCCTTTGCACAGGGCTATATCCACTTCCATCTTATCATCTTCAGTATACTTAATCGCCTTATATGTACAAAGGGATTCGCACGTTCTACATCTTGCGCACAAGTCATCGATTATTTGGGCAAAAAGGGGCTCAATATCTATTTCGCCCTTAGCCATAAGCGAAGAAGCAGCAGATGCCGCGGCTTTTCCTTGACTTACCGCATCGGGGATTTCCTTGGGCCCCTGGCATGCACCTGCAATAAATATACCATCGCTATCTGTACTAACTGGTTTTAGTTTTGGATGAATCTCTTTGAAAAAACCTGTTTTATCTATACTTATATTTAATAAATTAGCAAGATTCTTTGATCCTTTAGAGGATTCCATTGCAACGGCTAAAACAACAAGGTCCGCAACAACACTTATCTGTTCCCCAAGGGTGTCATCATCACCTGAAACTTCTAACCTGTCACCAATTGAGTCAACTTGACTTATCCTGCCTCTAATAAACTTAACTCCTTTCTCTCTGGCCATTCTATAATACTCTTCATATCCCTTCCCAAAACATCTCAGATCGATATAATGAATGAATATATCTATATCTGGGTATTTTTCCTTTAGAAGTCTAGCATGTTTGATTGAGTATGTGCAACAGATTCTAGAGCAATAGTCATTTGTCTTTACATCTCTTGAGCCGACACATTGTATAAAAGAAATTGTGTGCGGTTTTCTGCCATCAGAAGGCCTTAGAATTTCTCCTTTTGTTGGGCCAGAGGCGCACATCATCCTCTCAAGTTCTAGAGAAGTTATTACATTTGGATGCTCATAATCATACTCAGCTTTTTTATTGGGGTCAAATAGGTCATAGCCAGTTGTGACAACAATGCTCCCAACATCAAATTCAACATATTCATCTTCATTTTTTGAGATATCTATCGCACCAACTTGACATCTCTTCTCGCACAACTTACACTTGACACACTTTTTTTTGTCAACAACTGCTTTCATCGGTATGGCCTGCTGAAATTGTATGTAGATGGCCTTTCTCTTATCCATGTTGCAGTTAAATTCATTGTCTACCTTTACAGGACATACGATACTACAATCTCCGCAACCGTTACACTTTTCCCAGTCTACTGATGTCTGTTTTTTCTTAACAACGACATGATATTTACCTATGTGGCCGGAGACATCTTCAATCTCTGAGTATGTAAGAAGTTCAATATTCGGGGTATGTGAAACCTCAACCATCATTGGTGCAAGAATACATGCGGAGCAATCATTTGTAGGGAATGTCTTGTCTAGTTGGGCCATTTTGCCCCCGATGCTTGGGTCTCTTTCTACAATGTATACTTTGTAGCCGCTTCGGGCCAAATCTAGCGCAGCATTAATTCCAGATATGCCCCCACCGATTACAAGTGAGGATTTTAAAACAGAGCGTTTTCTATCTTCTAAAGGCTCTAATTCAGATGCTCTATAAATTCCACTTTTAACTAGTTGTTTTGCTTTTTTAGTCGCATTTTCTTTATCTTTAATATGGGGCCATGAGCATTGATCCCTAATGTTAACCTGTTCATAGAGGTATTTATTCAAATCGGCAGAATTTAACGTTTTTCTGAATATTTCTTCATGAGTTCTAGGTGAGCAGCAAGCGGCAACAACCCTGTTAATCCCTTCTTTTTTAATATCATCCTTTATAGTGTTCTGTCCTTGTTCGGAGCAGAGATACATATGCTCTCTTACAACAGACACATTTTCTATTGTTTTAGAATAATTAACAACTTCCTCAATATTGACGCTCCCTGCAATATTGGTACCACAGTGACAGACATAAACGCCAATCTTCGGGCAACTTTTATCTTCCTTTTTTTTCTTTGACTGGGATTTTGCCATCATACCACTCTGCAGATATTGAAATCTCCCGATAATTTTAGATTACCCTAAACTGTTGATAAAATGAGGCAACTGTTTTTATATCTTTTGGTTTACCCCTGTAAATTTTGCGAATAAATTATAAAGTAAAAGATTTATCTAAGCCCTTAATATTGGCTTTTATTATGTCCTCTCCTATTATCTTCCCTATTACATATGAATGGTAGTATTTATTTAATAATTCAAGTGCCTTCTCCTTCTCTTCTTTTGGAACAATTACCATAAATCCAGTTCCCATATTGAAGGTTCTGTACATCTCCTCTATTTCTACACCTGTATTCATAATTTTTTTAAAGATCAATGGTGGTTCTGGAAGGTCAAGTTCAAATCCCATGCCTTTTTTCAGTCTTTTAAGATTTAGAAGACCGCCACCTGTGATGTGTGCCATTCCTTTAACTTTGACATTATCAATTAGATTAAGTATCTGTTTTACATAGATCCTAGTAGGGATTAGAAGTTCAGGATAGTCTTCCTCGCTCAGGGCTTTTCTTGCAAGTGTTAGTCCATTTGAATGAACTCCTGATGAGGCAATACCAATCACTACATCTCCTGGAACAATATCTTTTCCAGAAATTATTTTATCTTTTTTAACTACACCAAGACATGTTCCAGCTAGATCAAATCCTTCCCCATCCCCCTTTATTATATCAGGGAGAGTCGCAGTCTCCCCGCCAACTATAGGCATATCAGATTGTTTTGCACCCTCTAATAGTCCTTTTGCTATCTCCCCTAGCATGTATTCTGAAGTTTTCTCCAAAGCAATGTAGTCTACAAAAGCGATGGGGGCTGCACCATTGCATATGGTATCATTGACATTCATTGCAATTACATCAATTCCCACAGTATCATATTTTTTTAATTTTTGCGCAACAAGGACTTTTGATCCAACACCATCTGTAGCTAGCGACAAGGCATAATCTCCAAATTTTATGAATCCTGAAAAACTACCTATGTCTCCAATTGCTTCACCGATCTTGCCTTTTCTAAATTGAAGAGTCTCTTTAATAACGGAAACTAGGGCACTGATTGATTTTTCTTCAACTTTTATGTCTACGCCGGATGATTTGTAGTCTTTTGGAGTTGTCAATTACTTCACCCCTATTATCCTCATTGCGAGGTATGCCGCATTTTCCCCATTATCAATTCCTACGCATGCTACCGGAACACCTTTTGGCATTTGTACAATCGAGAGCAGTGCGTCAAGACCGCCTAACTTTGAAGAAACAGGCACACCTATAACTGGTTTATTAGTATGAGACGCAACTACACCAGGAAGTGCAGCAGCCAGTCCTGCTATAGCAATGAAAACATCATAATCCTTTTTAGAAAGCTCCGCCACTTTTTCAGGCTCTCTGTGTGCAGAAGCATATTGGATTTCGTATTCAACATTATTTTCATCAAAAACTTTCTTTACTTTGTTAACAATCTGTTCATCACTTTTTGAACCAGCTATAATTAGAATCATGTATTAAGAAAGGTGAATAGATTAAAAAGATTTTTGTATAAGAATGAGGTATGTGCAAAATAGCCCTTAAAATGGTTAATTTTATCTAGTTAAAAGGTTGGTCTGGGTGTGTGCTCAAATCCAGACCATACTCACTACCGTTTTTGAAGAATATAAAGATTACGTTCCAC
>JBDKUY010000021.1:0-3992 GCA_039679445.1 Methanofastidiosum sp.
GGGAGTTAAATCCCTTGCAGGTTCGATTCCTGTCCTCGGCATATATGGACGACTAGCTCAGCTGGTCTAGAGCATCTCGTTTACACCGAGAGGGTCACAGGTTCGAATCCTGTGTCGTCCACCATTCATCAATTTCTGCCTGGAACTTGTCCTCGTCAGAATCTTTAGATGATATTGATAAGAGTAGGTCTCCAAGCATTTCAGAAGGTATTTTTAGAACAATTTTTAACTTGTATGGGATCATCTGTCCCTCTTTTTTCGGTCCAGAGATACTATCTGTTTTTCTTTTTGGCCTAGAGAAAACAATGATCTCTTCAATCATCATATGGATTAAGCTATATAGATATTCTTTATCCATGCCATCGTGATAATCCTTCAAGGCTTCTCTGTATTTTATTTGAAACAACTCAAAAGTTTTAATATATTCTTTAGTATTAGAAAATATTGATAATTCAGATTCTATTTCCTCCATCTCTTTAATATTTCTACAATACTGATCATTCAGCTCTTTCAATTTGGTATCTTTAGTAGGTTTATCAATATTTCCATCCTGATACATAGTCAAAACTCTCTCTTTTGCAACTTCAGAGGTATTGATGAGATGCTTTATCATCTCTAACTTATTTTTCTTTATCTGGATATCAAGTTTCTTTGATTGTAATTCTTGTTGATATTTGAAAACTATCTTGGGGTTATCAAGTAATTGACCTAAGAAGTTAATGACATGATTTTCTAATGGAATTGCTGGAAGAGGTATAGTGTTACATTCAACTAATCGTCTTTCTTTTTTATTTGAGTTTTTTGAACTACATTGATAATAATAAACTTTCTCCCCAGTAGATTTTACCCTCTTGGGAAAGCCATTCCATGAATAAGGATCTTTATTAGTAGTGGGATTATAACAATTGGCACACTTCAGTAACCCCTGTAAAAGATATAGACGACCATCAATCTTCTCTCTCTTATATCTTTTCGTGTTTATAGATAAATATTGTTGAGCTTTTCTAAACACATCCTTATCTATGATAGCTTGGTTATGATAATAAATTTTCCATTTATCTTTAGAAACTTTCTTTCCATCTACTGTTTTGTCATAGTATTGTGTTCCTATGTACAATTCATTTGTTAAAATATTTCTAATGGCTGTTGGGTCCCAAGCATAAGGACCAGCTTTGCTAAGACCCCGTTTCCCTTGATCTTCTTTTTTATGTGCGTATCTATAAGCTTGGGGCGTCATTTTCTTTTTCTCACTTAGATATCTTGCTATCTGATTTATATTCCTCCCTTCTCTAACAAACAAACTGAAAATCAACTCAACAATAGCCTTCTCTTCTTCTTGGATCTGAATCTTTCCCTTATCATCTCCATCTTTTATTTTCACATATCCTAAAGGTGGTACATTCATAAAGACACCATGACTTGCAGCTGAAGCTCTTCCACTGGAGGTTCTTTCTTTTATGTTTTCTAGCTCTAATTCTGCTATTACTCCAATTATCCCTAACATAGCCCGACCAAATGGGGTAGAGGTGTCAATGCTTTCATTTGCAGAAAGAAATTCAATCTTATCCTCTCTTTTTTCAAAAATATCTAGAATCTCCAATAAGACCTTTAATCTTCTTGCAAATCTGTCAATTTTATATACAGCTACAACATCAAACGGTTTTGAGTATGAGTGTGAAATATCTTCCATTAATCTTCTGAATGCAGGTCTTTCTTCTGGCTCATAGGTACCACTAACCCCTTCGTCTATATACACATACTCATCACCTGCAAATTCTAGAGTCTGTCTTTTAGAAGCAATTAAACCCATTAAAGCCTCTTTTTGAAGATCAACTCCATACATTTCTGCCTGCTCGTCTGTTGATACTCTGATATACAATGCTACTTTTTTCTTCTTTTCTTCTTCCATTAAATAAGGAGATACAACATGGAACTTAAATATTATTTCTTTTCTCTTGTCTTAGAGTACAAGGTATGGAGTAGTTGATCATTGTTTTGATCTAGATCGCTAATTACTATCTCCAATTCTCTCTTCATGTTCTTGTCTTCAATAACCCATTTCTCAGGGAGTTGCATTTCAATATACTGAGGAGCTTCCCCTTGGTTTTGAACATAAGAATATCCTTTAATATCAGCACTAAAGATTTTCTCTTTTACTTTATAATCATTAGGTGATTGCAAATACTCGTATGTCTGAATTTCTTTTCTATTCCTAAATATTATCCATAGCTCTTCATTATCTTTTTTAACTGGAAGGGCATATAAATATTTTGCTTTCAGGAATTCCTTTGCAGAAGGTAGTTTTTTCACTATTAAGAAATTCTTTATAATATTATTCTCCATTTTAATAAAAATAACTTAAATATCGTTGTCTTCATCTATATTATTTCCATAATATGGATCACTTGAAACGCCAAGCAATTGGTTTGAAAAATAGATACGGTTGGTCATCGCAGCCTCACTTACCAAATACTTTTTAGATAATAGTGAGATATCTCCTTTCTTAAGATTTTTTGTATCTTTCTGCAATAATTTTTGTGGCATGAGCAAGTTTGCAGCAAAAGTATTGGCCTCTAATTCCCACCAATCTATTTCTTTATTAAGGTTGTACTTCTCATAAACAATTTCCTTTCCAAATTGGTGACACAACATAAGATGTCCTAATTCATGAGCAATTGTAAATCGTATTCTGTTTTTTGACATTGATGAATTATAGAGTATCCCAAAAGTATTATCTTTAGTGACTAAGATTCCAGAGAATTTATCAGACATATCTTTTCCATGGACATCAATATCAAAACGGGTTCGTAAATGCTGAATGATATCATTCAGCATAATAGGTGCTTCCAAAAGGATCTTAGATTCTCTAATTAATTTCTCGGCGGCTTGCCGTGCAAGTTTTTTATTTGCCTTCTTTTTTATCACTTCGGAACTTTATATATTTAATATAGTCCTCAATGTCTTTAATGTCGGATTCTTCTAGATCACCACTAGCTCTAAGGGCTGTACCTATTTGGATATCCTTTTTTTGATGCTCTTCAAAGCCAAGTATATCCTGGATAGAAATATTAAAAATCTCGGAAACTTTTTTTAATTTATCTATTGAAAGATTCCTCTTACCTTGTTCAATCAATGAAATTGCGGTTACTGAGTCATAGCCCAATAATGTCGCTAAATCAAATTGCGACATTCCCCTCTCTGTACGGAGATTTCTTATTGTTTCGCCGATATTATTTCTCATATTATCTATTTGATTAAATTAAGTTGTCTATGTGTTGACATGCAAATCTTTTTAATATACCATAATGATAATTCATATTTATCATTTAGTCAAACTATTTGATAGCTTGGATCCTTATATAAGTTTAAATGTGAAGAATCTCTAATGGAAGGAGGTATTGGAAATGGTAAAGTTAATAACTTACGACTTAAACTATCCAGGACAAAATTATGATAATCTGTACAAAGCAATTAAGGCTTTGGGAGATTATGTTCACCCCATGCAGAATCTATGGTGGGTTGATACTACATTAACAAGTTCTGATATTAGGGATAAGCTAACTCCATTGTTTGATAATGGAGATAAACTTTTCGTTGCAGACATTTCAGGAAACTGGGCTACTAATTATAGTAACTCTGATACTAGCTGGCTAAAAGCTAAGTAAATTTTTCCAGAGGGATTTAAGGGTCCCTCTACTTTTTAGATTATCAAGTAGGAAAGAAGATGTAAATAAGCCTATAAAGCAGGCGTATGTTATCAAATATAGAAAGTAATTACAATGAATATTATGTTTCTGTTATAATTGACTACAACTGAATAGCCTAAACTTTGTCCGTTTAAGATAGAGCATGGCAAACTAATCCACACCAATGCAGAGACGGCCTTCTGTCTCATTAGCCATTGGTGTGGTCGTAAGCCGAAAGGTTTATGGGTAGATTCCGAAAGGGCTACCGATGAGCGGGAGGCCATTTGTGTTCTCAGCTCATCACAA
>JBDKUY010000022.1:0-49648 GCA_039679445.1 Methanofastidiosum sp.
AAACATAGATTAGAAAAATAATTGAATATTGTCCAGTATGTGAAAGGTGTATGTAACTCCAAAGGTTTACACGCATCAACAAATCTTCTGATTCTGTCAACATCTTCTACCGTACAGTTTCTTATTATCATCTAATCTCCTTAAAAAATAAAAATTAAAAAATTCCTAGATTTGAAAGTCCAACTCCCAATAATGATAACAAAACTACTGAAAGCACTATGAAAGCTATGAACGCCAAGATTAGTGCTAAAAATGCCTTGCTCCAAGAAGTTCCATATAGTGACTTCACTGCCCATAATGTCACTATGAAACTTAAAATTATTCCAAGAACTCCTAGTGGGCCAAGGAGTGATCCTAAAATGGCACTTAGTACTATCATGACGAATACGCCTATTATTGCCTTACCAAATGAGGCTTTATCAATACCTGCAAACTTAGTTCCCAACCATAAGAATATTGCATCTAGGAATACTAGTGCAACAAAACCTATTATTCCAATAAGCCCTAATGCAGCTATAGCTATTAAGTCAATCATTTTTACCACCCATAGATAAAAAACGATATTCGATATTTAAATTTTATTATATAAAATTTTGATAATATTCAAAATATCATAAAACCTTATATATTATTAATACAAATTATATGTGCGTATAGGTGATACTATGAAAAATAAATATGCGATCTTAGTGCTTTCGATATTGATTATTTCTCTGCCCATGGCAACTCTTGCCTATAGCTTGATGTGGGAAAAGAGTTACGATGGGGGCAAAAATGATTTTGCAAACAGCGTCGTCTGTGACCTTCAGGACAATATAATTGTGACTGGATCCACTTATGTTAAGAGTTGGGACTTTGTTACTATAAAATACGATAGAAACGGAAATGTAATCTGGCAAAATATTGAACAAGAAGAAGGCTCGCAGCAGGCCAATGACGTTACAGTTGACAGGCAAAACAATGTAATTGTTACTGGGATATCGAGTGGTAGATATTACACGGTAAAATATAACTCTGAAGGGAAAAAACTCTGGACCGATAAGTTTAATATGGGGGGTAACGATAGTGGTGAAGGTGTTGCTACCGATTCCAAAGGCAACGTAATAGTAACGGGGCATTCCCTAATAGACAATCTTTACGACGTTTATACGGTAAAATACGACAAAAACGGTATAATGATCTGGAAGGTTTTATACCAAGATGACCATGATGATTTTGCATATGACGTAGCAGTTGATTCATTTGACAACATAATAATTGCAGGAATGACAATGGGTAGAAGCAGGGCAGATACTACAAATTCATTCTTGATCTTAAAATATGACAAGGACGGTAACCTTCTCTGGAGAAAGCAATATGACGAAAGTCAAGCAAATGGAATGGGCGTTGCTATTGATTTTGAGAATAACATAGTCGTTACAGGCTACTTCCACAACAGCAGTGACTTTGATTACAAAACAATTAAATTCAATGAAGATGGAGATATACTTTGGAATAAATCCTACAACGCAGGGAAAGAAGACAAAGCCTATGCAATAGCTATTGACAAAAAAGATAACATTGCAATTACAGGGACATCCTATAAAGGAAATGCCCTTTACTTTGATTATCTTACTGTGGTATACGACAAGAACGGCAAACAGCTCTGGGAACAGAGACAAGCAATTGGAGAAGATGACATGGCAAATGGCATTGCATTTGACTCAAAAGGCAATATAGTTGTTACTGGAAGCACAAGATTAAAATCCTGGGAATTCTACACAATAAAATATCGAAACTAATTTTTATTTATTTTTTTATAAGAATTCTATCAAAGAAGAGATATTGTATTTTTTAAATACAATAATAGATTAGGACAATAATTCAATTTCTATGTTAACTCGTTCAGGAACTTTGACTCTCATTATCTGTCTCATGGTCCTTTCATCAGCGTCGATTTCAATGAGTCTTTTGTGTATCCTCATTTCCCATCGTTCCCATGTAGCCTTACCGTCACCAGAGGTGGATTTCCTTACTGGTACCTTTAATTTTTTTGTGGGCAAGGGTATTGGTCCGGCTATGTCTACGCCTGTTCGCTCCGCTATCTTCTTAACCTGTGAACAAACTTCGTCAAGTTTTCCAGTTTCCATTGCAGTCAATCTTATTCTAGCTTTTTGCACCTATATCGCCTCATTCAAATAAAAATAAAATAAATTAAATTTTATGCCTTAGTGATAGACTGGACCATTCCAGCGGCAACTGTTGCTCCCATATCCCTTACAGCAAACCTACCCAACTGAGGTATTACTTTTATTTCCTCAATAACCATGGGTTTTGTTGGCTTTATCTGGACAATAGCAGCGCTACCGCTCTTTAGGAAGTCAGGATTTTCAGTCTTTACGTTACCAGTCTTTGGGTCAAGTTCTGCAAGTAGTTTCTCAAATGTGCATGCTACCTGTGCTGTGTGGCAGTGGAATACTGGTGTGTATCCGGCAGTAATTGCTGTTGGATGCCTCAAGACTACTATCTGTGCTTTGAAAGAATCGTTTAATGTTACTACTGTTGGTGGGTTGTTTGGATGTCCTAGAACATCTCCTCTCTTAATATCGTTCTTTCCAACACCTCTAACGTTGAATCCAACGTTGTCTCCTGGTAGTGCCTGATCTAATGTTTCGTGGTGCATTTCAATTGTCTTTACTTCACCAGAAATTGGCTTACCAAATACTGTTGTAGCTGGCTCAAATAATACTGTGTCTCCCTTCTTCAATATTCCAGTTTCTACTCTTCCTACGGGAACTGTTCCTACACCAGTGATTGTGTAAACATCCTGAATTGGAAGTCTAAGTGGCTTGTCTGTTGGTTTATCGGGCTCTTTGAAAGAGTCTACAGCTTCTAATAATGATGGTCCTGTGTACCATGGAGTCTTATCAGATTTACCAACTATGTTGTCTCCGTTAAATGCTGAACCAGGGATAAACTTTGTGTCTTCTACCTTGAATCCAACTGTCTTGATTAATTTCTCTACTTCTGTCTTAACAGCGTTAAACTTCTCCTGGGAGTAGTTTACTGTGTCCATCTTGTTTACCAATACTGCTAATTGCTGGATACCAAGTGTTCTTGACAAGAAAACGTGTTCCTGTGTCTGTGGCATGATACCATCGTTTACTGCAACTACTAGAACTGCGGCGTCTGCCTGTGAAGCTCCAGTAATCATGTTTTTAACGAAATCTCTGTGACCTGGACAGTCCACGATTGTGATGTACTTTGAATCAGTTTCAAACTTTTTGTGAGAAAGATCAATTGTAACTCCTCTTTCTCTCTCTTCTTTTAGATTATCCATTACCCATGCAAACTTAAACGTCTTACCTTTTTCTCCCATATCTTCGAACTTCTTGATAAGATCGGCTCTGATATCACCGTGCATAACTAGCAATTGACCTACCGCTGTAGATTTTCCGTGATCGACATGGCCAATGAAGGCTACATTCAAGTGTGGTTTTTGAGTTGCCATAATTATTTCCTCCTTTTTTTACTATATTTTTATTATATCTGGTATAATCCTCTAAATTAAATCCATTTTTAAGCTTTTTCCATTTTACATATTTAGGTAATCTTCAGGTTTTGGAGGCTGTGGTTTAAGCCCTTTCCTCTTTCTGATTGCCTCAACGGTTTGCATCTGAAGTTCTGTTGGAAGCTTCTGGTAACCTGCATATTCAGTTGACCATAATGCCCTACCTTCAGTTGCACTTCTTATGTCACCAGCGAATCCGAACATTTCAGAAACTGGTGTGATAGAGACGACTGTTGTTGTATCTGCTTCCTGAGAAATATCCAATATCTGCCCTCTTCTAGACTGCACTTCTCTTGTTACAGCTCCCATGTAGTCTTGAGGTGTTGTAATAGTAACTTTCTGGATAGGCTCGTATATTACAGGTCTTGCATATAGCATTGCTGCAAATAATCCTTCCCTTACAGCAGGTATAACTTGCGCTGGACCTCTGTGAATGGAATCCTCGTGAAGCTTACAGTCTACAAGCTTTATCTTGAGTTTCATTACAGGTTCTCTTGAGTATGGGCCCCCATCAATAGCTTCATGAATGGATTGTATGACAAGTTCTATTACTTCATTGATGTACACTATTCCTTTTGTCATGTTGAAGAATACGTTTCCATTGTAAACATCTGTAATACCTTTTATTTCGTCAGTACCCAATCCAAGTTCTCTTAGTTGCGGACCTAGATCTTTACCTTTAATTCTACCTTCTGGTATTATTCCCTCTTTTATTGCATTGTAAACATTATCTTCTAATGGCTCTACCTGCATATAGAATCTGTTATGTTTGTTTGGAGATTTACCTTCTACGGCCTCAGATTTACCGTCAATTGATTCTCTGTAGATAACAATTGGTTGGGATAGTTTTATATCAATACCTCTGTCATGAGTAATTCTGTAACCGACCACCTCTAAGTGAAGTTCTCCCATACCCGATAATAGATATTCTCCGCTATCTTCATTGATCTTGGCTACTAGTGTTGGGTCTTCCTTTGAAACTTGTCTCAATACTTCAACTAGCTTTGCTAAATCTTTAGTATTCTTTGGTTCTACTGCAACTGTAACTACGGGCTCTGAATAGTGCTTTATTGCTTCAAATGGTGTGATTGGTTCATCGCCTGTACAGATTGTTTCACCAGCTATTGCTTCTTTCAAACCTGTGACTGCAACTATGTTACCACATGGAACTACTTCCAGATTTTCCCTGTCCGCACCCATGAAAATTCCGACTTGCTGAACCCTTCTCTTATTTTTTGTTGCTACTATCCATACTTCTTGGCCAGTTTTTAGAGTTCCTGAAAATAATCTACCTACACAGATTTCTCCAGCATGCGGATCTTGCACAATCTTTGTAACAACCATACCAAGATGTCCGTTTGGATTGCACTCCAGCATATCCTTACCAACAGCACTTTCAAGATCCCCCTTCCAGATCTGAGGGATCCTATACTTCTGTGCAACTAAGGGACTTGGAAGATGTGTAACCATCATATCAAGAAGGATTTCATGTAAAGGAGATTTTTTAGAAAGTTCCTTTTGAGTATCGTTCATACAGTGTTCAATGATTTCCTTAAATGATATTCCAGTCTTTTTCATGTAAGGAACATTTATAGCCCAGTTATAGTAAGCTGAACCAAATGCTACACTACCCTCAGTAACGCTTACCTGCCAACTCTCCTTAAACTCGGGAGGTGCTGCATTTTTGATTAATTTGTTTACTTCATTGATAATTTTAACGAATCTGTTCTGTAACTCTTCAGGTGAAAGCTGAAGTTCCCTTATCAATCTGTCAACTTTATTAATGAAAAGTGTTGGTTTTACCCTTTCCTTTAGGGCTTGCCTTACCACAGTTTCAGTCTGAGGCATCTTACCCTCTACAGCACAGACAACTATAATGCATCCATCTATTGCCCTCATTGCCCTAGTAACGTCTCCTCCAAAGTCAACGTGTCCAGGGGTATCAATCAAGTTAACTAAGTAATCTTGATCTTTGTTTCTATGTACCATTGATATGTTAGATGCGTTGATTGTAATTCCCCTTGCCTGCTCCTGCTCATCAAAATCCAAGACAAGCTGTTTTCCTGCGAGATCCTCTGACATAAGGCCTGCACCAGATAGGAGATTATCACTCAATGTAGTTTTACCGTGATCAATGTGTGCGGCTATCCCAGTATTTCTTATGTGCGTTGGATCTTTCATTAATTCTTTAACTCTCTTTGCCATCTCTTCTTTTCTGCCCATAATGAATCACCACAATCGAATTATCTGGCCGATTTTGCTATCCTCTCTATTTCTTCCTTCTTGTTAACAGAAAAGCTTGCCATTTCTCCTTTTGAAGCGAGAATAATTTCTTCAGCCAATGTTTCATGGAATTTTTTCTTTGTTTTAAAAGTTTTAAGACTTGCACCGAGTGCAATATTCCTAAGTGCCATATCAAGTCTTCTCTGGGATCCTGTATCTACTGAAAGGTGATACTTAATTCCTCCGTAGGAAAGTGTTGTTACTTCCTCTCTTGGCCCTGCATATTCCAATGCCTTAACTAGTACTTCCAAAGGATTCTGTTTTGTTTTTTTATTAATATCTTCAAAAGCAAGTTTTAAAGTCCTATATGTGGCTTGTTTCTTACCTGTGTAGCCACCATGTCTTCTCAAAAATCTTCCGCCAACTTTTCTTCCCGCAGACCCTGATCTCATCATTTTGTTTGAAAGTCTTTCGACTATATTCATTTTATTTTTCCAAAATCTTCTCTTTTGGTGCCTTCCTGCGGTATGAAGAACTACAGCGGGGGTAAGATTGACATAACTCTTTATTCCCAAATCTTCAACGGCAATATCTGTATCCCACTTGCCAAAGACTTTGAGGTTATCGGGAATGTAAAATCTATCTTTAACATCCATAATATCTACCTTACCGGTTTCTCTTTCCTTCCTTTAACCATCTCATTTAATGAAACTCTGTTTACCTTAATTACTTTAAATCGGACCCCAGGAATATCTCCCATTGATCCACCCTGTCTGCCGCCAATTCCTTCAATTACGACCTCATCGTGTTCGTCAATGAAGTTAATAGCGCCGTCTCCAGGGCAAAATGCAGTTATCTGCCTACCGTTTTTAATAAGCTGAACTCTAATGCATTTCCTAAGAGCGGAGTTGGGCTGTTTTGCCTCAATAGGTACTTTCTCAAGTACAATCCCCCTAGCCTGAGGGCTACCCTCTAAAGGATCTGATTTAACTTTAAGGTCTAACGCTTGAACTTTGTAACCTTTATCTTTCCATCTAAATCTTTTTCTTATTCCCTCGATTTTTCTCGCAGCGTTTCTGCCATGTGGTTTACTCATATTTACAACCTCTACATGATCATTATATCGTCAAGATTATGATGTCTCTTTAATAGGTTTTTGATTCGATCTATATTTTTTCCTTCTTTTCCTATTACAAGACCTTTATCTTTCTTATTGATATCAAGAACAGCTATCTTCTTGCCATCTTTTCTCTCGGAAACATGAATACTTTTAACTTTAACAGGCCAAATAATATTCTTAATAAACTTAACAGGATCATCTGAATATTCAATTATATCTATTGGCTTATTCAGAGTTTCTTTTACTCTCTGTGCATTCGCACCATTTTTCCCAATGGCAAGGCCCATATCGCCTTCTTTAACAACATAAACAATCTTATTTTTATTGTCTTCAAAAATACAATCTTTAACAGTTGCACCGGTCATGCTTTCAAAAAGCCCAATATACTTTATCTCATCAGTTGAAATTTTAATTCCCATAAACCTTACCTCCAGAAAGTATATTGGACTCTCCTGGAGACATGACTGCCATTACTGAAACTAGAAATGGTTTACCGCAAACGGTACCAAGCTCCAGCGATGTACCACCAAACTCTAAGATTGGTATGCTTGATATCTTTGAGTAATATAAAATATCCTCTTTTATACTATTAGGACAGTTCTGAGTATAGATAATCATCTTAGCATTACCCGTCTTAAGAGAATTAATGGATTTGTTGGTTCCAAGTATTACCTTTCCGGTGTCTACTGTTCTTTTTATTTCTCTATTTACGTCCATTGAATAACCTCCTACTTTTTCATTATAAGTTTAACATTCCCTGTACCCATCGGTATCGGTTGCCCTATTATAACGTTCTCCGTTACCCCCGATAAGGCGTCAATTTCCCCAAACTTTGCAGCCTTCATAAGATGGTTAGTAGTAACTTCAAAAGAAGCCCTAGCAAGTATACTAGCCTTCTCTCCACTAATTCCATGCCTTCCTATCTGCTTTATCTCTCCTTCCATAGTCATTAAATCAGAAAGTAACATTATATGCCTGATATCTACTTCTAGACCCTGCTCTTCAAGAACTTTTCTGATTTCATCTACAATGGCCCTTCTAGCCGCTTCAATTCCAAGAACCCTCTGTATCTCGTTTATATCGTTTGATATTGACCTAGATAGATCGACCCCAGGAATTTTAAAAGCTTCTCCAAGATTTGAACCCTCTGTGTATATTACATATTCTTCTGCTTCTTTTTTTATTAGGGCCCTTTTAACATTCTTTATTCCTTTAAGCTGGTGGCCTTTCACTCTGTTAAAAAATTTTCTAAGTTCCATAAGAGAAACGTCACCGGCCTTTAAAGTTAAAAAGTTATCTTCGTCCTCGATGCTCTCGACTTTTTTCAATTTATAAAGTTTTTCTTTGATATCTTCGATAGTAAGTCCTTGTTTTTCCATCTTGTAAGTATCAAGCTCAACTACAATTGACATGTTGATAACATCAATCTTCATGCTCTTGGAAATACTTTCAATTGTTGTACCTTCAATTTCCTTAACTATGTCTTCAGCTTTTTCCCTGCTTTCTCTAATTTCTTCATCAAGATAAATCCTCATAACTGGCGTATTTGGATCTTTTCTTGCATCGACAATTTCAATTATTCTGGGAAGACCTAGTGTAACGTTAATATCAGCTACTCCCGCGTAGTGGAAGGTGTTTAGTGTCATCTGTGTTCCTGGTTCCCCTAAACTCTGCGCCGCTATAGTCCCAACTGCTTCACCGGGATCAACAAGAGATTTTTCATAAGTTTTAATGCAATCTTCGATTATAGAAGTTACCTCATTTTCTGACAAGTTATATTTATCATTGGCCATGTAAAGTTTTTCTTTAAGTTGACCTGAAATATATTTAGTTAGTTTGTCATTATACTCTTCAAGTTGAGTATCTATATAGGATAAATCTGCCATGGCCCCACCTTCACTCCTTCCTCGAAGTAATTGTTTTATGTACTATCCAATCTATATCAACGGCTTCCCCATATGAACTTCTTGAAGGATCAACTCCGTCCTCCCCGTATTCAAATTGGATAATATTATTACTGTTATCTCTAACGCTTCTATCTTTTTCAACCTTTAAGTCCTGCAAAGCGTTAATTAATCTTCTCTGCATATAACCTGACTGTGCTGTTCTAACTGCTGTATCTACAAGCCCTTCTCTTCCCCCCATTGAATGGAAGAAAAACTCTGTTGGTGAAAGTCCTTTTCTGTAACTTGAACTGACAAATCCTCTTGCCTTGGCTGAACGATCTCCACGCTTAAAATGCGGTAAACTTCTTTCCTGATAACCTCTGTGAAGTCTTTTTCCTCGTACAGTCATCTGCCCTAAGCATGCGGCCATCTGAGTTAAGTCGAGCATATTTCCTTTTGCGCCTGTCTTAGCCATTATCACAGCATGTCTTTTCATTCCAAGATATTTTTCTGCTGCTGCCCCTGCATTGTCTCTTGCCTTTGCAAGTTCAGCCATAATTCTGTTTTCTAATGTATCCTCAATTGTCTGACCTGGTTGTTTCTCGAGCTCTCCCCTCTGGTAAGCATCAATATTGTCCATGACTTTACTGTGAGCATTTTCTAATATTTCATCAATTCTATCAAGGCCTTCTTCTGGTATGTCGACGTCATCTATACCTGTTGTAAGGCCTACTTTCATTATAACTGAAATTATAAGTTTTGTGACAGAATCCAAGAACTCTCTTCCTTCGTCAGACCCATAATCCTTTACAATCTTATCTAGTAGTTTACAATTTGACCTGGCCTTAAATGCTGCTCCGTCTATGACTCCCTTTAGAAGTTTTCCTTCTTTTATAACAACGTAATTATCAAATTTGCAGTTAGCAAATTCACATTTTTCACATTTCCTGCATGTTTTTGATCTGAACTCAACACTCAAATCCTTTGGAAGTAAGACTTCAAAGAGCTCTTTTCCTGTCCAAGGTGTTAATCTTTCGTTGAATGCTTCGACACCTACTTTATTGTTTAGTATGCCTGATTCGTAAAAGTACTGTTCTACGTCTTCAGCAGAAAACTCTGCGCCATCTTTTGTCATAAGATAGGCACCAGAAATATAATCTTGCATACCTCCAATAACAGGTTCTCCAAATCTTGGCGAAATGATGTTCTCCTGGACCTTCATAATTATTCCAGCTTCACTCCTCGCCTCTTCCGTCTGAGGAAGATGTAAATTCATTTCATCTCCATCAAAGTCAGCGTTATATGGTGGGCATACACAGAGATTAAGTCTAAAAGTTTTGAATGGCATGACCCTTACTTCGTGGGCCATTATTGACAGTCTGTGAAGTGAAGGTTGTCTATTGAACAACACAATATCTCCATCTCTCAACTGCCTCTCAACTGTAAATCCAACATCAAGCTCTTCAGCAACGTCGTCTTTTGTAGTGTCAGTAATTTTCTTTCTTCTTCCGTCATTTCTTATTACGTAGTTTGCACCTGGATGTGTGTTTGGCCCATTTCTGACAATTATCTTCATTTCTTCCAAGTTATGTGCTGTTACCTTTTCAGGAACTGTTAATTCAGATGCTATAAAGTCAGGCACTCCGACTTCGTTTATACTGATGTATGGGTCAGGGGAAATTACTGTTCTTGCAGAAAAGTCAACCCTCTTCCCAGAAAGGTTTGATCTAAATCTGCCTTCCTTCCCAGAGAGTCTCTGTGAAATAGTTTTTAGAATTCTGCCTGATCTGTGTCTTGCAGGAGGAATTCCTGAAGTGCTATTATTAAAGTAAGTTGTTACATGATATTGCAAAAGTTCCCATAAGTCCTCGACTATAAGCTGTGGAGCTCCTGCGTCTATATTTTCCCTTAATCTCTGATTTATTCTTATGATATCTACTAATTTGTGAGTTAAATCGTCTTCACTTCTGACACTTGACTCAAGAGTTATAGAAGGTCTTACTGTAACTGGTGGAACGGGTAATACTGTTAATACCATCCACTCTGGTTTTGAAACATCTTTATTTACACCAATTAATTCATAATCTTCAAGAGGTATTTTTTCTAAACGTTCTCTGACATCTATGGGGGTTAGTTTGTTTCTTTCCTCACCCCACTCTTCATAAAATGTATATGGTTTCTCAAACTTGATAGTTCTCTTATCACTACCGCACCAGGGGCACACGCTTTTTGCAGCTTTGTCCATTGCCTCTTTTACAATTATTTCCTTATTCTTTAACCTGTCACTTGCTTTCAAGAGTTGTTCACGGAAGTGCTGTCTTTGAGACTCATCAAGTTTTAGCTTCCCACAATCTCTGCATACTGACTTCAAAATTTTGTGTACGTCTTTAGCATGACCGACATGGATTACAGGCCTTGCAAGTTCTATGTGCCCAAAGTGTCCAGGGCAGTCCCCAAACTTCTGACCACAAGTCTTACATTTTAACCCTGGATCGATTACTCCAAGTCTCTGATCCATTAGACCTTTTTCTATAGGGTATCCATCATCATCATAAGTATCGGCGGTAATTACTCTTAATACCGACATTTTTCTGATGTCTTCAGGAGACAATATTCCAAATTGAATTGTGTCTATTACTTTTGGTACTTTAAACATGATGATCACGCCCTATCCCTAAGTTTTAATTTGGGATCTAAACACATCGATTTTAACTCCTCTAGCAAAAGTTTGAAAGCATAAGACATTTCGACGGGATAAATATCTGTTTCTTCTTCACAAATTGGGCAATACTCTCTGTTTCTGAGTTTATCATAAACAGCAAGCGAGCCACATTTTCCACATACAAGTATATCAGCTTTGTCAGAAGCGTCAAGTAATCTTTCTTTCAATAATAAGCTTGTTCCGTGCCCAACTAAACAGTCTCTCTCCATCTCACCAAATCTAAGACCTCCTTCTCTGGCCTTACCTTCAGTTGGCTGTCTTGTGAGCATCTGTCTTGGACCACGAGATCTTGCATGGATTTTATCGGCGACCATGTGATGCAGTTTCTGATAATAACAAACTCCAATAAATATGTCGGCTTCGATTACCTCTCCAGTGATTCCATTGTATAGTCTCTCTCTACCAGTATTCTTGAATCCAAAACTCTGAAGGGTTTGTCTCATGTCTGATTCTTTTTCTCCAGCAAATAATGTAGCGTCTACAGTTTTTGCCTTTAGTGAGCCTGCTTTTCCCCCAATCATTTCCAGTATTTGGCCCACTGTCTTTCTTGAAGGTATAGCATGCGGATTAATTATAAGATCTGGTGTGATTCCATGCTCTGTAAATGGCATGTCTTTTTGCGGACATAGGAATCCTAAAACTCCCTTCTGACCGTGTCTTGATGCAAATTTGTCCCCAAGCTCAGGTATCCTCTCATCTCTGGCTTTTATCTTAACAAGTTTGTTTCCATCCTCAGTTTCACTCAATAACACTAAATCGATGATTCCTTTTTCTGAAGGCCTTACCCCAATTGAAGTCTCTCTTCTACCTTCAATGGCTGTTCCAAACTCATCAAGTTCTTCTAAGAATCTTGGTGGACTTGTTCTTCCAATCAAAACGTCTCCACCCTTTACTCTAGACTCAGGCCTTATTAATCCATCAATATCAAGATTTTCATAAGCGTCAGGTCCTCTGTATCCGCTTACGGACTCATCCGGCATCTCAAACTTATCCTGTTGACCACCTGGATATCTTCTCTCGTCTGAATCGTATGTCCTAAAGAAAGTAGTTCTTCCAAGACCTCTGTCTACTGAACTCTTGTTAATAATGAGTGCATCTTCTATATTATATCCTAGATAAGAAAGTACCGCAACTACAAAGTTTTGACCTGCAGGCCTGTTGTTAAATCCTACTGCGTCCATAACTTTTGTTTTAACGATAGGCATCTGAGGATAGTACATCAAATGACCCCTTGTTTCAACTTTAAGTTTGAAATTAGATTGTGAAAATCCAAGACTCTGTTTTCCCATTCCTGCTCCGTAAGAGTTTCTTGGTGCGGCGTTGTGTTCTGCAAATGGAACTATTGATGCACAGACTCCAAGAATTGAGGGAGAATAAATTTCAAGATGAGTGTATTCGGGGGTCAAATCGTCTTCTGTGAGCGCAATAAGGGTGTTTTCTTCCTCTTCAGCATCCAAATACTCAATAATTCCTTCGGCTATTAAATCTGACCAGTTTTTGGACCTTCTTTCAATTGCTTTTACATGCTCTTCAGTTAAAAGAGGCTTGCCATTTTCTACAATGATAAGTGGCCTTCGGACTCTTCCTGGGTCACAGTTAATGTGAATCTCATTTGTCATTTGGTAGTAAACAATGTTTGCTTCATTGTCTATCTTTCCTTTTCTTCTGTCATTTCTTACAGTATCAGTGAATGTTTTTCCGTCTTTTACAAATCCAATTAGATTACCATTTAAGTAAATGTAAGTCATTACTTTAAGGCCGGCTACATCTGTAATCTGCTCCAAGCCCAAAGAAAACAGATAATTCTGGATATCGAGTTCATTTGACCCAATGGAGATGTAAGACATCAAAGCCATGTTTTTTACAAGACCGCAGTTTGGCCCTTCTGGTGTTTCACTTGGGCATATTCTTCCCCAGTGAGTTGGATGAAGATCCCTAGCTTCAAAGTGGGGCTGCGTTCTTGAAAGTGGAGAAAGAACTCTTCTAAGATGCGAGAATCTTGACATGAAGTTAGTATCATCCATAAGCTGACTGATACCCATTCTGCCACCAGGCCAAGTTCCAGTTGCCATTGCATATCTGATTCTTTCTGTCAAAACGTCTGCCCTAACAGACTTCTTTACAAAGTCACCTTCGTTTCCTTCTTCAAATCTGCCTCTTGCATATGTCCTTTCAAGCTGATATTTTATATCCCTTGTAAGTTGAACGAATGATAATCTGAATAAATTTTCTAAAAGATCTCCTGCTAATTTTAATCTCTTGTTCGCATAATGATCCTTGTCATCTGACTCTCTTTTACCAAGTGAAAGTTCAATGACCCTGTTTGCCATTATACCAAGGTAGTATGCCTTTCTTAATCTGTCTGCCTCTTCTGTACCAATGTGGGGCAAAAGATATTTATCGAGAGCCATTTCAGCCCGTTTTAATCTGTACTCTTTCTGCTGACCCATGGCTAGCCTCTTACCAAGATAATCTAGTGCAAGTTCCTTGTCTGTTATGTCCATTGATTCTTCCAAGTTATCCAAAAGTTCCTTCTGGATATCTTTTTCAGAAGATACTGAATTGACTATATCAATATCCTTCTCAAGACCTAATGATTTCATCAAAGTTACAAATGGCATCTTTCCAGGAAGAGAGGGGAATGAAACTCTAAGAAGTCCATCTTTTTTTCTCTCTACTGTGACTAATGCCCTAAATCCACTTCTAGTTGAAAATACTTTTGCGATAGCAACTGACAATCTTTCATCAATTTCAACTAATATCTTGTTTGGTGCCAAATCTTCTATAGCAACTACAACTCTTTCTGCACCATTAATTATGAAATATCCACCTGGGTCCCTAGCGTCTTCTCCTTTCAAAATCAGGTCATCTCTTCCTAATCCATTGAGACTACACGCTTGTGACTTTAACATTATAGGAAGTTTACCAATCTCTACCTCTACTGGCTCTCTTTCCTTTTCATCTATAACAGGTATAAACTCTAGATAGAGAGGAACAACGTAGGAAAGACTTCTAAGCCTTGCCTCTTGCGGGAAAAAATCTCTCTTTGAACCATCTGCTTCCTTGTATATTGGCTCTCCTGCCCTTATCTTACCAAATTTAACATGAAATCCTTCAATATCAGTATCAATCTTAGCTTGTTCATTAATAACTTCCTGAAGTCTTCTTCCAACAAAATCATTAAAAGAATCAAGATGCTGCCTTACGAAACCTTTTTCATTAAAAAATGATTCAATCACTACCCATCTATCCAACTAATATCACCTCTAGTCCTCCCCAGATTCCTCTTCAACTATTTCATCAACTAAATCTTCTTCCAATCCTTGCTTTATATCTTCGCCAATGACGTATCTATAAAAAACGCTCTTTCCTGCAGGAGAATCGGATCTCACAATTTTTATTACGTCTCCAGATTTAGCCCCAATAATCTTTACAATAGGATCAGTATCTAGAATTAGGGGAAGTTTGTCATGCGTTACATTAAATCTCTGCAGAACCTCGTTAGATTCTTCTTCTGTAAGAATAGTATGTTCAGGAACAAATTCATTATCCAATATATTAATCTTTTTTTTCGTCATTATTACCTCTCCTTGGATGTGACGGGCTCGAGGGGATTTGAACCCCCGACTCCCGGCTTAAAAGGCCGGTGCTCTAGCCAGACTGAGCTACGAGCCCGCGTAAAAGGAGTTTTTTTTACAAAAAGCCTCTTCAGGGCGCAGATTTCAGTTTTTGGAATTGAAAATGGAGTGCTATTTAAGCTTTTCGGTGACTTCCTGAAGACGCTTACAAGAATTTTATCACCTTATTTTCATATTAATGGCTAATGTGCCTTTATCCTATAATTATAATCATTATGGCGCCCGAGTCGGGATTTGAACCCGAGTCACAAGAGTGACAGTCTTGGATGATGGGCCGGGCTACACCACTCGGGCATAATAATGCAAATCCATCAATATGAAATGCATATTTAAGCCTTTCCATCTTCGTTCACAGAAACTCTTTTAAGATATTTCTAGTTAAATTTGTAAAGGTGATTTCGTGAATCCAAAGGTAATGACTCATAGTAAAAATATTACAAAAGAAAAAAACAGCAGAGGGTTCTCGTTAGGAGAATTAAGGGAAGCCAATGTTAATGTTAATCGTGCAAATTCCCTTGGCATAATTTTAGATTTTAGAAGAGGCACTGTCCGTGAAAATAATGTAGCTCTCCTAAAAGATTTACTCAATAAAAATGTTGAAGCCAAAAAACAGAGAAAAGTCGATGTAAAAAAACAGACTGGGGAAGTTAAAGAGAAAGTAAAGCCTGAAAAAGTAAAAAAGAAAATAGCTCCAAAAAAAGTTGCACCTAAAAAAGAAGAAGTTATTAAAGAAATTAAACAGGAAGCTAAAGAAGTAAAGGCTGAGAAAGCAAAGAAGACACCTGCAAAAAAGAGTGCACCAAAGAAAGAAAAGGCCAAGAAAGAGTAAATCAGAAATATAAATAACAAAAGTTTAATAGAGGCTCTTAAGTTAGTCCTCTATACTATTTTTTAATCGTATTCTCTCCAAGTATAACTGCACTTTGTGCATCTATAAAATTTTGTTGCCGGTTCATCTCCACTTCTTGTCTGGAGCATCCACCAGTAAGCTTCTCTGTTGTGGCATTTTTTACATTCTTCCTTAACTTTTGGCATTGCCATGTTACTATTTTCTATGATAACAACTTCATCATCAGAATTATTTTTTTCAGTATGCTCAAACCTACTTTTTTCATCTATGTCTTTCTCATAGCCACATCTACAAGCGTATAGAGACTTGCCCTCTTTTTTATTAACGCGTAAAAGAGTACCGCAATTTGGACAAAATTCCATTAAATGCTCACCAAAGAGAAGGGCTAAACGTGATTTATAAACGTTTCTAATTAACATATCTTTTGTTCTTTTACAAGATTAATTAATAGAAAAGAAATCAAGGATAAAACTAATGAGAAATATAGAGGATAATTCATCCCCAAAACTTTCCACAAAATACCTGCTATAAAAGAAGCTGGGAAAGCCATTAGTCCGGTAATGAGTTGGAAAGATCCCAAAGAAGTAGCCCGATAGTCCAAAGGACATATTTCAGAGGCTAATGTTTTTTGTGATACCTCGATAGCTGATTTGTAGAGGCCATAAATACAGAATATCAACACTATGCCTATAAAATTCCTTGTAAAGATCAGACTAACGCAGACAATTGCAAAAGATAAATAAGAAATCATCAATACTTTTTTCCTCCCAATTTTATCTGCCATTTTCCCAAACGGATATGAAAAAATTGTACTTGATACTGTGAAAATCAAATAGAATATAGGGACTGTATATATTGAAAATCCAATGTCTTTGACATATAATAAAAAGAAAGAGTAGCTGAAAGCTCCTAATGAAAATAATCCATTTACAAATACGAAAAATCGAAAGTTTTTATCAAAGAGATTTATTGAAAAGGCCCTTTTCTGAACTTCAAATTTTTTCTCTTTTATAAAAAGATATATTATTAGAACAGAGAAAAATGAAGGAATTGCAGCCAAAAGAATAAGACTCCTAAATCCAAGATATTTTAATAAGAATATAGATAAAGTAATTCCGACAATTGCACCAAAGTTGTCCATTGCCCTAAGAAATCCAAAGTTTGCGCCCCTGTTCTCTTTTGAGGATAATTCCGCAACCATTGCATCTCGTGGTGCTCCTCTAATTTTGCCGGCCCGATCCAAAGCTTTGAACGGGATAAGATATATCCAAGTTGGAGAAACGGCATATCCAAATCTGGCCACCCCCGAAGATATGTATCCCGTCCAGACAAATATTTTTCTTCTTCTAAATTTGTCCGATAAATAACCTGAAAATGCGCTAGAAATTGAAACTAAAGCATCTCCTATGCCATCTATAAGCCCTAAAACTACCACATCAGCACCCAAGAAAACAGTGACAAACAAAGGCCATATTGGGTAAATCATGTCAGAGCCCATATCATTTAAGAAAGAAGCTAATGAGAAAACATTTAACTCCCGTTTACTTTCTTTGTCATTTTTCATTTGCTCCCCTCCACGACTTCTTTGTAAATTTCAACAATCTTCATTTTAAGTTCTTATAAATCTTTTTCTTGATGAAGAAAATCTCATCATTTTTCAAAAGATATCTTAAGAATTGATGGAACTAGTAGTACACGGTGCCAAGGCACACAGAAAATAAATTAAAAAAATAAGAAAAGAAAAAATAAATTTTTAATTTATGGTATAATAAGGTCTCTTTCTCCGGCAGGGACGAACTCCCTCATGGCACCTCTTCCGAACTCCTTTGTAATGTTTGCGAAGTCGAAAGGTAGTGACCTGTCGGCGAATGCGACCTTTATGTGTGGTGACAGTGCCCATGCGTCTCCTCTTGCGGAGTGAGCTGCTGCAACGATACCAGTGTATGCACTCTGGTGTCCTACGTTCATTGCGTAGCTTGGGTAGTTACCTCCCCTAAGCTCGAATGGTAAACCTTCATCAGATCTGTATGAGAAGGTGTTTGAAGCACCTATCTGATCCTGAAGGTCGTATCCGTAGAATCCGAATCTTCCCATCTGCTCCTTGTGTATGTTACATGCAAGGTACCATGCTGAAAGACCAGCTTGAGCGTTACCTGTTGCCATAGATACACTTGTTCCGGCTGCTGCAGAGATACATGTAGCTCTCTGTGATCCACCGAAGTGTGTTTCCATAACTGCTGGGTAAAGTTCATACTGCTCTAGACAGTACATAGCAACATCTGTTCCGATGTCGTTTATGAGTTTTACACTTGGTTTCTGCTTTGCGAGATCGCCATACTTGTCCTTTACGTGTTCCATTCCCCAATATACAAAGTCTTCGAGGATGTTATCGGTGTATGCGGCTGTTGCATACTGTGTGAATCCGACACCACCAGACATGTATGATCCGAGGTATATCTGATCGTAAATTAAAGCAGCAAGTGCAATTGCCTCAAGTGAGTGTCTTGCTGGGTCATCTGGGTACTTGGCCAAAGACTGTGCACAGTCTGATACTATTCCGTACATAAGGCCTCCAGGCTCATTTGGACCTCTTGCTCTTCTTGCTGGCATCATATCAGACATCTGTATGACTGAACCGTGTTTTGCAGCGTATGCGAAATCTCCAGTTGCGGCTTCCCCGGCACATAGGTTGTATGCACCAATGAATGCCATACCAATCTGCATTGCACTCCATCTGGAAACTGTTCCTCCGTCACAGACTCTTCCAACAACTGTTGGAATTCTAACTACCTGCCACATTGATTTTCCAATAGCCTTCTTAAGTTGGGCTGCTTGGGCTTCAGGGAATTCTTTGTTTATGTCTATAACGAATCTTGAATCAATTTCATCAATTAATTCATCGTTTCCAGAGTATACTTTTACGTAAGAGTCCTTTACTAATCTTGGGTCAGTTTCAACCATGTGTTCCTGAATGACGGCTGCACCAGGCATTGCGTGGTTTACTACTTCAAGATAGTGGTTAATTGTTTCTGGTGTGACTTCTTTACCGAGTCTCTTTTCAAGAATGTTGTGTGGTGAGTCAAGACCTACAAGGATTGTCCTCCTCATATCATCCCATGCTTGTTGCATAGCAGCGTTGTTTACGAAGTGAAGATCATCCATGTTAGCTATAATGTCTGTGTGTGAAAGCTGGTAAGGCATTAATACTCTCTGACCTTGTGGCATACCTACTGATGGGTTGTACCCGGGTATTCCTCTTTCCTTAGCAATCTGTATACCTGCATCATGAAATTCTACTTTTCTCTTGTTCTGCTTGTATCCACCGTAGACATAGTACTTTGTATTTTTCTTGTCAGGAGCTTCTTCGAATTTCTTTTTCATTGCCTGCATAAAGTTATGTTTTTCATCTTTATATACCATTCATATCCCCTCCTTAAAACTTGGCCTCCTTAAATGGCTCGAATCCACCGAAGGATCTCTCCCAGTGAACATTCTGTACCATTTGAAGAACTTCTGCATCGTCCTTTATTGTAACACCATCTGCTCTGTAGATTGTTGTTCTTTTCTTTAGTTCATCTTCAGATAGTGGCTTACCAACAGATATAGGGGCTGGTACTGGTTCTCCAACCATGTTCTTTACGTACTTTACTTCTCCTGTGCTCTTGTCAAAAACATATCTCTGCATTGCATCAAACATAATACCGTTTTCATCAAGTCTTAGAGCATGTCCGTGGACTGTTCTTCCTCTAATACCTGTTCTAGCGGCATCAAATGTTTCAGATTCAATAAGCTCCTTAGCAATTGCTTCAACATCTCTTTCTCTTGCCTCTACTACGTGTCTTCCAGAAAGTGTTCCGCTGTCCATACCTCTGTACCTGTATGAGTACATCCAAGATCTCTGATAAGGAGATATTGGGGCAAAGTAAACGGAGTCAGTAAACTGAACATATCTAATTCTGTCCCCAGCTTTGGCGCCAGGTGTTGGTTCTACAAGTTCCCTTATAGGGCATTCTGGTTCTCCCATTTCCTCTAATGGTGGGTGAACACTCATGTAGTCCTCTCCAGGCTGTCTGTGGCCAAGAACTCTTACAACATCCTCATCGGATACTGATCTTATCTTTTGGAGTTTGTATGCAGGATCCATATATTTTTTTCTGTTTTTTGATGGATCTGATGTTCCAGGGTGAAATTGTGCTTTATATCCCATAATTATTCCTCCTAATTTAGACCCTTTATATAGTCAGATACTCCTTTTTTATATTTTGTAAATCGGCCTACTTCAATGTTGTATCCAAAAGGCAGAAATTCATCACAAACATCTTTTATAATTTTCTGGACATCTTCATTGTTGTCCTCTACTTCAATCCATATCCATCCAACCATATAATTCTCATTTTCATTTGAATTTACAGAAGGTCCATGAACTGAAACATTTGTGACAAAATCAAACCTAGTGAGCTCATCAGTGATCTTATCTGCAGTTTCTTTTGATATCAATTTGAAAGGAAATATCTGTATCTCGGGCCTAATTTTCAATATTACTCCTCCTAAATACCTCCTTTAATTTTAACAGCAGCTTGGTTTACATACTTCATTGGTTCTGCAAACTCAGGTACTGTGGAGAATACTTCTTTAATTAATCCGGATGTCGCTTCTGGTGAGAACATCTGTGTTCCTGCATCTAATGCCATTGCGGCAGCGATACATGGAATAACGAATCCTTTTGAGTGTCTTGTAACGATATGGTTTCCGTTGAATATACCAGGTCCTCCACCACCATAAATAGAGTGGGAGAAGAATGACATACCGACAGTTGTACCCTGAGCTCTTCCGAAGTCTACACCAGGTAGACCTGTTTCGTGCTCAACTAAGTCGTTGAAGTATAAGACTGTTGAAGGTATTCCTTGACCTGCTCTCATTGCACCACAATTTACCATTACTGCTGCGAGCATTCCTGATGCGGCATATGCATTCCACAATGGAATATCTTTTGCTTTGTAAACTTTGTATCCAGATGGTAATGTCTTGTCTACTGCTATAACCTTATCTTCAATTGCTTTTCCAACTAAAGACTCAACAACTGATCCTATTGTTCCTTTCTTTCCATTTGCTTTGACTAACTCATATGTAATATTGTTTGCGTTCATTCCTTGGTATGCAAGACCTAAGAGGTGTAGTCTCTCGAATGGACCTACAGCATCTCCCATTTCAAACATTGCGGTCTGCTCAAGGATTGAGGCAAGTGCAGCTGAGTTCATTGCATTTTTCTTTGTTGTAGCAACGATGTGATTAACCATAATGTTTCTTAGAGAGTATCCAAGACCTTCGTTCTTCTGAGGAACTTCAAGCATAGCTTGAATCTTTGCGCCCTTAAGATCAAGGGTCTGTGGGTAGGATCCCCATATTGCGGCCTTTACAACGTTTGCATCAAATATGCTAACATCGAACACATCAATAATTGCTTGTGTTACGGCTGATGCCGTTGCAGTCATACCCACTGTGTATTCACAGAACATTCTCTTTGTTGGTATCTGAACAAGCATTCTCTCATTGTTTCCTAAAAGCGTTACTAAAGTATCGTCGTTTGCATCAACTTTAAGAATTTCTTCTACTCTCTTCTTAATCTCTGGGGCTTTCCCAACAACATCGAGTTTCATTTCTCTTCCCATTATAAATTGGCCTTTACCACCAAGTGCTCCTGTGGCAAGTGCTGACTGGGTGCCTTTGAGATCGACAGCAATTGTCCTGACAATTTTGGAAACTATGCTCTGAATGGCCTCGTTTTTTAGAGGACTGAGAGCTTCCAACGGGACTCCACTCTCAATGAGTTTACCCCTGTCAGAATACAAATCTATTTTATCGCTATATTTTGGCATATAGTATTCCTCCTTTTTTTGATATCCAAAAACAGGATATCATGTCCAAGATTCTTAAAGTCCATTAAACGGACTTCAGAGATACCTCATACAAATAATATTTAAGTGTTTCTATTTAGAAATAGAATTAAATCAACTTAATGATAATAAATATTTATTCAAATGAATTTATTTATGGCAATAATCTTAATTGTTAACAGAATTTATATTGATTTCTTATAGCCTGTGGATAAGTTTTTACTATTTACGGTATAGTTATTATTTTGCTGTTCGCATTTAATATATTTTTATACAGACTTTTCTTTAATCCTCTATTAATAGTTATTAATTTGAAATTATATGCCAAAATATATGACAGATTCTTATGAATTTATATTCGTAATCCAAAAACTTAAATATAGTTAGATGTCTTAACATCAACATAAACAAAAGATGGGGATTAAATTGAGCGAATATCTTTTGGAAGTTGAAAATGTATCAATTGTTTTTGATAATAAGAAGATTCTTGATAAAGTATCCTTCAAAGTAAAAGAAGGAGAATCTTTAGGATTATTGGGAAAGAGTGGTAGCGGTAAATCTGTTCTTATCAATATATTGAGGGGAACTAAAGAATACAGACCGACAGAAGGTAAGATTTTCTACAATGTTTCTTATTGCCCTAAATGTATGAAGGTGGACTTTCCAAGTAAAAAAGGCACCCCATGCACGAAATGTAATGGAGAAATGGTTCTAAAAAAAGTAGATTTCTGGGAAGATACGGCTTTTTTTAATCCAATACGAAAAAGAACTGCAATTATGCTACAACGTACCTTTTCACTTTATGGTGAAAAAACAGTGATGGAAAATATGCAAGATGCTTTCACAGGTTCTGAAGTACCAAGGAGTATGGTAATACCTAAGATTATAGAACTTTTACAAAAGGTGAATATGATCCAAAGGATGACCCATATTGCAAGGGACCTGTCTGGTGGAGAAAAACAGAGGATTGTTCTTGCAAGGCAGCTTGCTATAAATCCAATGCTACTTCTTGCAGATGAACCAACAGGCACTTTGGATCCTTTGACTGCAAATACAGTTCATAATGTACTACTAGACGCAGTAAAACAAGGGATGTCTTTAATAGTTACATCTCACTGGCCTGAAGCCATTGAATTATTGGCCCAAAAAGCAGTATGGCTTGAAAACGGGAAAGTAATCCACGACGGAGATTCGAAAGAAGTAGTTAAGGCTTTTATGGAAAAGCTATTGCCTGAAGAAAAGGTAAGATTCCCAGGGATTGGTAGCAGCATAATCGAATTATGGGATGTAAAAAAGTATTACTACTCTATATCTCGTGGAGTTGTTAAGGCTGTCGATGGGGTTACTTTTGCAGTTAATGAAAAAGAGATTTTTGGCCTTGTAGGTAAGAGTGGAACGGGTAAAACTACGGTTTCTAGAATGATTGCAGGTATCACCCCTTTTACTGAAGGCGAACTAAACATCAGGATTGGCGATGAATGGATAGACATGAAAGAGCCCGGATTTCTAGGTAAAGGGAAGGCGATGCTTTACATGGGTGTTCTTCACCAAGAGTACACACTATACCCTGACAAAAATGTATTACAAAATCTTACTGATGCCATAGGTATTAAGTTACCTAAAGAATTAGGAAAAATGAAAGTTATTTCTGTTCTGGAAGGGGTCGGATTTGAAGACCAGAAGGAACTAGATGAAATCTTAAATAAAATGCCAGATGCGTTGTCAGTTGGTGAAAAGCACAGAATTGCACTGGCCCAGGTATTAATCAAGGAACCAAGAATAGTGATTCTTGATGAGCCCACTGGTACAATGGATCCATTCACAAGAAAAATAGTTGCAAAATCTATTAGAAGAGCAAGGGAAGTCTTAGGTGAAACATTTCTAATAGTCACTCACGACTCAGATTTTATAGTTGATGTTTGCGATAGGGCGTGCTTCATGAAAGATGGAAAAGTAGTCTTCATAGGTGAACCTGAGGATATAAAAGAAAGGATGATCTCGGCTAAAGAACCAGAGAATGAATAAATTACCTATCGTTTAATATTTTTCTATTTTAAATTTAATTACATTAATCAATTTCAAAATACACAGTTCTGAAAAGCCTTAACATAATTATTGATTAGCAATACTGTTACAAAAAAGAAACACTAATATTAAAATAATTATAATGGTTGGCTTAGACATCCCCAAGAATAAATGAATTAATTATCGTCTTGACAGAACATGAAGATATCTAGTAAGACTTTTATGAACTCTAAAGCTATAGATGTTTTCAATGCGAAATCCTAGTTCATCAAATGGATATTCTTTATCTAATCCAATTACACATCGTTTTTTGAAAGATTCTAGTATTGAAAAAAAGCAATCTCTATACATCTTTTCCTTATCTTTATCTATTTTGGTGGAACGGCCATATGGCGCATCAGTAACTATAGATTCAAAGTTCCTTTCAAATATCTCGGATATTTTTCTTGCGTCTCCGGATCTAATGTCAAAGTTTTTTATTCCATAATTTAAAAGATTCGTTTTTGTTCCTATCACACTTTTTTCCTCAATATCAAGACCATACGTATCAAGCCCTATGAGACCTGCTTCAATTAGGATGCCCCCTGTCCCTGTAAAAGGGTCTAATATCTCTTTTTGAGCTTGTGAAATATTAATCATCGCTCTTGCAATACGTGGATCAATTGAAGTAGGTGAAAAAAATGGCCTTAATTGTGGTTTTCTTTTGTTAAAATCCTTCTTGTTCCTCTCAAAGATTTTTTTCCCAATATATAATTTATTTTTAAACACCAAACCGATTATTTCATCCATCGGGTTTGTTAAATCTGCTTTTATATTATTACCAAAATATTTTGATATTGATTTTGCAATGAGAAGTTCCAGATTATTGTATTCTCTGTTGTCTTTATTCTTAACTCTAACTTTAAAAGTTCTATCAAAGCTAAGTTGAGAATCCCATTGGATCTCTGAAAGAGTTTTATCTATTTTTTCATTAATAATTGAGTCAGAAAAAATATCCAATACAAAATGAGTCAGACCTAACCGAAAAATAAAATCAATTATAACATTACTGGTTTTAATTATTAGCAATTGCCCCTCACTAAAAATTATCTCATATTTTACCCCATAAGAATTTAGCAATGAAATAACTTCCTCTTTGGCAAATAGAGTACTACTCCCAGAAAGAAAAAATAAAAGTTTCATCTATATCTCCATTGGAGCAAGGTATAGTGTGTACCGGCCTTCTTCACCTATTTGGTATTCAAGTTTTAAGGGGAGTTTTGATCCTCCAACGGATATTTTAAGATAATCTGAAACGGCAAATGCGTTTAAGAAACTTAGGATATAGTTAAGATTATATTTTGAACGTTGAATAGTTTTTGCTTCAAATTTTTTTATGGATTTTGATTCTGAAGAGATTTCAGCCAAGGCTTTCGAAGTATAATCTTCAGAGGAAATAGAAATGTTGTTTTTATGAATTGAAAAAAGAATTGTTCCCCCTATCACAGCCATATCTTTGATAATGTCTCTAAAAATTTTACTATCGATTTCAATGAAAGTTGAATATTTAGGATTTAATTGAGGAATACTAAAATTATTAGTTGAAAGTAAAGTAAATTCAAAATTTCTCTTAAAATCACTTTCCAAAATAAGCTCTACTTTTCCCGCTTTAGAATTGATATCAATGCTCATTAATTCGTTTTGGTAAGCCCTTCTACATATCTTGGCAAAAGAATCGATATTAATCCCGACTGATTCGTCAGCATCTATTTCGAATTTATCAAAAGTATTAGCGGGTATTAAAAATTCTACTTTGGATATAAGAGAAGGATCTGTCCCTTCAATATATATTCCATCCTTGTTTATTGTAAACAAGCATTCTCCTGTCAGTTCAGATATTGATTCGATTACTGGTTTAATATTTGTGATATTCTGTGATACAAAGCGAGACATTAAAACACGTATAAGTTTATCAAAGTAGTTATAAAAGATTTTCGTATAAATTGTCCAAAATCCTACTTATATTTGGTTTTTCTTCTTACCTTTTATTACTTCTTTTGGGTCTGGAACTGATGCTGGATTGTTAGAAAAGAAGCGAGTATTAGTTTCTTTTTTCCCTTTGATGAGTTCTTTTGGATCTGGTGTTGAAGTATAAGTGTCATTTGAACTAAAGGATCTTTTTTCTAGTAATTCCTTAATTGAAGAAGGTATCTCTGGTGAAGTATTGTTATGTTTAAAGTTGTTTGCCCAAGAGCTGCCCTTTTTACTTGATCCATTATCCTCATCTTTAAATGGATTCTCTGGTTTCCCATTATTCTTCTTTTGTCTAAATTCTTTGTATGCTTTTTCTACTGAAGGAGGAAGATCCAAATCAACATTCTTAGGAACTACTCTTCCTTTTATCTCTTTCAATTGTTCTTCTTCAAAATCAACATGTTTCTTAATTTCAAGATCATCGAGTTCATTTAAGATTTTAATCTGGAATTCATCAAGTTCTTTTCGGTTCATTAGATCTATATGGGAAGGTTCTTGTTGAACATTAATTTGCTCTTCTTCTCTAGAAATATTTTCTTGTCTTTTTTCTATCTCTTCTAGAGTCTTAGAAATCTCGGATCTCAAAGATTCTATTTCAAACGAATCAAGGGAATCTATTTTATCTTTATCTTGTAAGGTCGATTTTAGTTCTTCGAGTTCTTTTCTTATTTCCTCAGGAGGCCTATATTCTACTTCTGAAGACTTTATTTCAGCATCTTCTTTCATTATTGGATTAACTAGTGATGGTGAAAATTTCGCTTCTGCATTTCCATTTTTATTTTTAAATTTATCTTTTAATAGAGGTAGATCTTCCTCTAAAATATTTACGGATTCTAGTTCTTTTCTTAATTGTTCCTTCTTAATTTCTTTACCTTCCTGTGATTGGTATAAATGATCAAGTGAAAATGACTTTTTTTCTTGGGGTATCCCTTCTTTTTTCTTTGAAAATAGTGAAAATTTGCTCTTTTGTTTTTGTTTTATCGCAGGAGGTGTTACTCTTTTACCAAGTAGTTCTTGGTCAATCTGATCTTTTGTTAAAATATTCTCACCCCCCTCACGTGTTACAAATTCTTTAAATTTATTTTCAACTTCAAGATTTGGAGATGCTGGCACTGGAATTCTTTCTTTGGGAGAGGTTTTTTCCTTTTTAGAGAATATCCCAAAACTTTTCTTCTCTTTTTTTGATTCTTTAACTATTGGTTTAACTTGAGCTTCAAAAGCTACAGGAGCTTTTTGATCAGATTTAATCACTTTTTCTTTTTGTTTTGGAAACAATCTAAATCCTTTCTTGGATTTTATTTTCTCTTTTTTGATTGTTTCTGGTCCAGTTGGTGGAGTTCCGTCTTTTGGCATAGAAAGTTTAGTGGAAGATGGCCCTTTTGATCTCATGGATTTGTACACTGAGTACCCAACTATTGACAAAAGTAATACAATGATTGCAATTATTATAAAAGGTGCGTAAGGTGAGGATTTAATATCTTCTATTGTTTGAGTTACAGATTGGGGAACACTCGGTAAACTAGTTTGTGGTTCTGGTTTTGCTTTAACACTAATTGTTGTTCTTTCCATATCAAAAGATTTTGATTCTTCGAAGATATTTTTCCAGGAAAATTTAGAATCCTCTAAGATGAATGCTCCAGATTTTGTAGCTTTTACCTGTATCTCTTTTGATACTTCACTTCCACCTTTTATTTCCCCAAGGAGTATTTCCTTCTCGCCAGAAATTATCTCAAATCCTGGAGGAAAGACTTCAACTAATTTAACTTCGTAAATATCGTCTTTTCCCCAGTTTTTGATGTTATAAGTTATCTTTACTGTTTCTCCTTCTTCAATCTCATTTGTAGATATAGTCCTAGAAATTGAAGGCCCCCATACTGTGACTAGAGTGGGAGATAAAGATTTAGTTCCTTTGACTCCCCATTCATCTTCATATGTTGATAAAGTTTGGCCAATTTGGTATTCTCCGCCTTGAGAAGGTACTAAAGTGTATCTTAAAGTTACTCTCTCCTCAGGTTTTAATTGACCTCCCCAATAATTAATACCTGTTGTTACTTGAAGGTTTGAAGGTATTCTATCTTCAATCCTTACGTTTTTAGCGTCACCATCACCTGTGTTTGTAATTATTGTAACTACAGGAATGATATGGCCAATTCTAATTATGTCAGACTTGTACTCAGATTCTTGTCTTAGCAAATTAATAGTTGGGGTCCTCCCACCAACAGTTATATTTGTTGATACTTCAGATTTAAATTTCTTTCCGGCTATATCTTCAAATTCTGAAGAGGTATTAATTGTAAATATCTTATCCTTATTTCCTTGAAGAACTCTAACTGTGAATTTACTTGTTTTTGTATCACCCTGTTTTAGAGTATCGACGAATCCCCCCAATTCCCCGTCAACTAACTCTATATCCCCTGAAATAGCATTGATGAAACTTATTTTCTTTGCAAGACCATCCCCTGTATTCGTTAAAGTTAGTACAACATCTACATATTTATAATCGGCAAAAGAATATTCTTCATTGAAGTATTGAATATTGGAGATTGTTATTTTGGGCTCACCATTTACTCTTACAGATGTGCCTGATGCAATATGTTCAAAACTGTGGCCCTCTAAATCATAATACAATAATTTTGTATCCCCTATCTTGTATTCGCCGGGGTAAGATGCAGTTATTATATACTTAAACATTCTTTCTTGCTCTGGTTTTAGCTCAGGAATTGTATATTCTATCCTTTTTGTTTTGGAGTCATCAATCAGTCTGAATCCTTCAGGAACAAAATCAAGAACTTGTATATCTCTTGCAATTTTATTTCCGGTGTTTCTTACAACTAAAACTACGATAACAGCATCTCCTCTAGATATTGTAACTCTGTCCAATTTTTTAAGGATCTCAAGTCTTGGAAATTCCTTGCTTACGGTAACTGGTTCAAGTTTTGAAGTTGTTTTGTAGTTTTTCCCGGCTTCGTCTTCAAAAAGTAATTGAGTTTTAAATTCAAATTCTCCCATCTCAAGAGCTTTAACTTTATAGATTAGAGTGAAGGTTTCATTTTTTGCCATTTTATCGATGTTCATTGTTGCGCTACCATCGATTAGTTCAAATCCATCAGGGATATAATCAATTAATTTTATTTTTGTAGCCGTTATATCTCCAATATTTTTTATTCTGATTTCAATATCAGTTGTTTCTCCAACGAATAGTTTTTCTTTAACTATATTTCTTGTAATTTGAAATTCTGGTTGCTTTGGAACTATTGTAATTAAAGTTTTATCACTCTTTGAGTAGTTTTGAATTACCTCTTCATTATTTTCGTTGAAATAACCCATTTGATATGATAAGTCAATTTGAATAGGTGATACTTTTAGGTAATCAGTTTGAGGAGCTTTAAATTTAAACACTATCAATCTTTTTTCACCAGGCTCCATGGATTTTATTTCAAGACATGCTTCATTATCCGAGCCGCAATAGCAGTTATTACCGGTCAAAAAAATAAAATCTTTTGCTGTTACATGTATTTTAACATTTTTTGCAGTTATATCTCCTGTATTCTCAATTTCAGTTACATACCAAAAGGTAGTGTCTGACTGAGGCTTCTCTATTTCATTTTCAGTCTCAAATTCAAAATCCTCTGGCCTCATTATTGAATTTATTACTGGCGTCCAAATTATTGTGCTTCCACTCATTTCATATATCACAAGTTGTCTAGCATTACAGGAGTTATCTTTTCCAATAGTAACAACATCCCCCTTACTTAATTGTCCAGGTTGAATAAATGAGCCATTTGTATCTCTAAAATTATATAGATATTGGATATTACCATTCACGATGGAAACATTAAAATCATAAGTTTTGCCATCAAATTCAACTGACCCCGAACTTGCGTTGATGTCAATATCGCCTAAAACGACTGTTCTTATACCTTCTTTGCCACACCTTAGAGAATTTTTATCTTTATCATCTATCTCCCCCCTGTAAAGAGTAGTTGAATTAATAGATAGCTCAGGATCTTTTCTTTTAGTTACAGTAATATTAAGTTTGTATCTTCCAAAATAATTAGCATTTTCGTGATCATTAATTTCATTTACCTTAATTTTTATGATTTCGTCTATATACAAAGTATCTCCAGGAACTACGACCTGTTGCATTACCATTGTTCCTTTTCTATATACTTCCAAAATAGCTCTTTCTGGGGGCATTAATGGGTGCCTTCTTTGAAGATCTCTAAGCAAAATTGTGTAATCTTCTACAACTGCCAAATCACCAATTTCTATCCATCCCATGAATACTGCATCTGGATCATAATAAGGCCCAGGTAAAAGAACAAAATCTTGAATTATTACAGAAGGTAATGGTGGAACTGTTACTCTTATCTTTTTTGGAAGCCATCCGGCTCCAGATGCTTCAATATCATATACGCCTTCAACATTAGAAAGAGTATAATTACCTTCTTCAGAAGTCATAGAACTCGATAGTATATTCTCAGTTCCCGGATAGTAAGCACTTACAGTTGCACCTTCAACAGGAGTTATTCCGTCAGGCTCATATACGTGCCCCATTACACTACCATTTGTATCGTTAAGTGTAAAATTATAATCAGGAGAGCAAGTTGTAATGCAGGTATCAGCTATTATAGAAAAAGGATATTCTGATTTAAACCCAGGTGCATAAGCTCTAATTCTATACATTCCGTGTTCTAAAGGATATATATAATATGTGCCATTAACATCAGTTGTTGCCATCCCCTTTATAGTTGGGCATGTATTGGTATCGTTTGCTCTGTAAGCATCGACTGTGGCCCCCTCTACACCTTGAGGTGTAGCATTGTTGTCGGTGACTCTTCCAGATATTACACCTTGCGCCAAAACTGGAGTTGCAACAATGCTAGTAATAAATATCGATAATAAAAATATATTTAGCAAATATAAATAATTGGATTTTTGCATTGTTCCACCTAGTTATGAATATCCACTACCAATTATGATTTGATAAATATATAAAGCTTTTGGTATTATTGCTTAACAATAAGTATTTTTAATATTTAGAATTAGTTATTAATTCTTGTAACTATAAAATAGAAATGTATAATTTTAAGGATAATCTTAAGATTATTTGGAAAGTTTTTTAATTCTAGCAAGACGGGCCCTTAATATTTCAAGTTCCTCCCTGGATAACCTGCCACCACGTAATCTTTGTAGCTCTTCTCCTTGCATATAAACCCTAACGCCCAAGATCACATTAATAATTATACTGACTATGGCGATAATAAAAATTATAATCCAGCTATTAACCATTATATCTAATAATGCCATACTATCATCTCCCAAATAGACCTCCCATTAATCTATTCATTGATTTGTTGGAAGGTTGAAATTCCGTCTTCTTTCCTGCAATCTTTTTTGCAATATCTTTAATAGCTAGTGAAGCCGGAGATTTTGGGTCCAATAATACAAAAGGTTTGCCTAGCGTTGTTGATTTCTTTACTATTTGATCTTCTGGGACATTACCAATTATCCTAAGTTCCAGTATTGCTTCTATTTCAGGCCCAGAAACTTCTGTTGGATCTCCTCTAACTCTATTTACGATAACCCCAAGTATTCTTGTGCCTAACTTTTCTGCTATCAGTTTTATCTTCAATGCATCCGATAAGGAAGTTATTTCAGGATTTACTACCAAAAGCATATTATTTGAAGCGGCGATAGAAGTTACGGCGTCTACTTCAAGACCAGGCGGCCCATCAATTATTAACAAATCAACTTTGTCAACAAAGAATTTAAATATTTCATTAATTTTATCAGGATCAGATTTTTTTAACCTTCTTAACGAAAGACCTGCTGGGACAACTTTTACTCCACCTGGGCCTTCATATATTATATCTTCGGGCCTTGCCTTATCTTCCAATACATCTTGTATTGTCTTTGGTAATCCCTCCATCCCAAATATGAGCTCAAGATTAGCCATAGTTATATCTGCGTCAAAAATTATAACATTGAGCCCAATTTCAGAAAGAGCTATGCCTAAATTAGCAGCAATAGTAGTTTTACCCACTCCGCCCTTTCCTGATGATATGACTAGAGACTCTCCCAATAAAACTCCTCCGTTGTTTATATAATTAAAATTAAATTAATATATAAAATTATCCCTGAATGTTACGAAATCAGCGAAATTGATAAGGAAAAACTTAAAACTGCCTCTATTATTGAAAAATAAATGATAAAAAATAACATAATTGAGAAATATGGAGAGGGCAATTATGACAAGTTATTATTTTTTATTAAGGGAACGATAGTATCCATATTTCTTTATGTTATAAGTGATTATACTCCAATTAGGATATTCACAGCTGAAGCTGTTAAGGAAGGGATAGCACTTTTAGACATACAAAAGCCACTTATTGTATCTGAAAAATTTGTAGCCGTAGGGAATTATGAGATCTCTAAAAGGTGTATTGGATTAGCTTCAGGTGCTATATTCACATCTTTATTTGTATTGTCCTCACTAACATTAACTAAAAAAATACTATATCTGTCTTTATTTCTTATAAGCCTATTATTTTTGAATATATTAAGACTAGTCGTGACAATATACCTTTTTGAAAAAGGTTATAGTTGGCTTATTGCCCACGATATATTGGCATATGCCCTAGGAATCGGTTTTTCATTTCTTATTTTAATAAAAATAAATCCGTACATCCCATTATTCAAATAATTTTTTATAAACATCAAAAGTATCTCTGGCACATTTTTTCCATGAGAATAGCTTAGATTTTTCTAGTACCTTGTTGGAAAGTTCAAGTCTAAGTTCAGGGTTTATTATTATTTTCTCTACTAATCCCACTAATTGATTTTTATCTTGGACTACCAAATTCGAATCACCTAATAGGTATTCAGAGCCAGGACTTACTAGTGAAACTACAGGAACACCACATGCCATAGCCTCGAGAATAGAAAGTCCAAATCCCTCAGTTTTTGAAGTTGAAACAACTACCTTGAATTTCTTCAAGTATTTTTCTGTATTTATTATTTCTCCTAAATAATTAATATTAAGTCCATTGGAAATTTCTTCTAGTTCTTTTCTTAGATACCCATCACCAATAATATATGTAGGTTCAACAATTCCTTTTTTTCGAAGTTCTCTTATTAGCTCAACAAAATCTCTAGGATTTTTCTCATTGACTAACGCCCCGATGAATCCTATACCTTGTTTTTCAGAAACATTTGGGAAGAATCTCAAATTGTCAACTCCGTTGGGAATAGAAATTACATCTCCCTTCAAAAAATGTGTAATTTTTTCTGCTAAGTCAGGAGATACGGCAATAATAACAGGATACTTGGATAATACTAATCTAACCAATTGACCCATAATCTTCCGATTTAAGTAAACATTAATATCACTACCATGAACTGTTAAAATTCTTTTTCTCCTTGTAATAACAGACAGAAAAAAACCTAGTAGTCCAGGAGTTGTAGCAAAATGCGCATGTATTAGATCGATTTTATTTTTTCTAATAATGTTGATGCCTTTGAAGAAACCAAATATAATAAAAAAAATTCCCCTAAACTTCTTAGGTAATTTTGTAGAATATACTTTATCTTCTAAGCAATTTGAATAAGTTAAAACAAAAACATCTTGGTCTAGTTTATTCAATTCTTTTTTTAGTTGAGATATGTGGGTAGAAATACCTCCAATTTTTGGGGGATATTCACCAATCATCAGAATATTCATGAATAAATTTATATCTTCAACGTTATTAAGTTATTGTGTGGGCGGAATATTGGCTTCCCTTCGGGGAGGAAGCTCCATCCACCTGATCAGGATGTGGCATCGAAAGATGCTTGGGGAAATCCAAGGTAAAGGAACAGAAAAAAACGGCCTTTGTCTGATGAAAATGATGTAGACAGAATTTGGCAACAAATTCCAAAACTACTGAGAAGACATAGGAAACGGTGGAATACCTTCCCACATGGTGCAAGACCAAACTAAAACCGATGAAACCTGGTCTGAGGTTTGTGGTAGGTCGCTTAGTTCAATGCCAATATTACAAAAGATGGGCTATAATCCGCCCACTTTAACTTTTTATGGCTTTTATAATGTCAAAAAGTTTTTCTTTTTCTTTTTCAATAATAGTACCTGTTACAAATATGTCCGCTCCCGCCATAGCAAGTTTCTTTGCCGATTCTGGAGATCTTATCCCGCCCCCCACAATTAAAGGTATATCAATGACCTTTTTTACAAGACCCACCATTTCAGGAGTAACTGTTTCAGGGGCACCTGATCCTGCTTCAAGATAGACAAATCTCATCCCCAAGTATTGTGCGGCTAGTGAATACGCAGCAGCTATTTGGGGTTTTTTTCTAGGGATAAGATCAGCTTCCCCCATCCACCCTACTGTTTCACCAGGTTCAACTACTAGGTAACCAGTGGGTATAGGTTCGATTCCAGTTTTTTTTACTAGGAAACTTCCGAGAGCTTGAGATTTTGTGATAAAATAAGGATTTCTTGAATTCATATAAGACATGAAAAGGATTGCGTCTGCTTTGGGCGATACTTGAGCTACACCTCCAGGGAAAATAATCACAGGGAGTTTTGTACTCGCTTTAATTGATTCTATCAAAATATCAAGATAATTGCCTAAAGTATGAGTAGAACCACCTATCAAAATAGCATCACTTCCGGACTCCTCAGAAATTATAGCTGCACTTTTTGCTTCTTCTATAGAGAAGCTATCAGGGTCAACTAGAGAAAAATGAAGTTTTTCCTTTTGCAATTTATCTAAAAGATATTTTTCTATTTTGCCTGTCATTTTAAGCACCTTTTACATTCCAAGCTTTACTGAATCTTCTTTCTTAGCCCTTACAATAACGATGTCCCCAATGGCAGAAACATCTTTAAATCCGACTGCAATATTGTCTATGCCTTTTTCTTGTCCAACTGCTAGTCCAAAGACAACTCCTTCCTTTACTTCAAGAATAATATCATTAATTATACCTATGTACTCGCCTTTTGTATTATACAATTCGAGCCCATATAATTTAGAAATCCTCATGAATATCCCTTTTACAGTTTTTCTTATAGGAGTTTATATATTTTTCTAGATATTAATGCTATTTAGTTAGAATAATAGAAAGTGTAACTAAAAAATTAATATAAAAAAAGAATAATAGATTAATAATCTATTTACATTAAAAGTGCCATTACAGCTTTTTGTGCATGGTTTCTGTTCTCAGCTTGGTCAAGTACGACTGAATGTGGCCCATCTACAACTTCATCAGTTATTTCTTCTCCCCTATGTGCAGGTAAGCAGTGCATAACAATGCAGTCGTCTTGCGCTTGTGACACTAATTTTTCGTTTACCTGATAAGGTTTGAATACTTTTACTCTATCATCGTGCTCTTTGTCTTTACCCATACTTGCCCATACATCTGTGTAAATTACATCTGCACCTTTGACACCTTTAGGGTCGTTTGTTATCTCAAGTTTAAGTCCGTCTTCTAGTGCCATTTTCTCAATTTGTTTGTCAGGTTCGTAACCTTTTGGGCAGACTACAGTCATATCCATTCCTACTTTTGCGGATCCAAACATTAGAGAATGACAAACGTTGTTTCCATCACCAACAAATGCCAATTTAAGTCCTTTAAATTCTTGTTTCTTTTCTAGAATTGTTTCTAAGTCGGCTAAGCATTGACACGGATGTAAAAGATCGGATAGACCATTTATAACTGGAACAGTTGAATGTTTGCATAGTTCTATAATATTGTCATGTGAAAATACCCTCGCCATTATACCATCGCAGTAACGAGCGAGAACTGCTCCCGTATCTCCTACTGTTTCTCCCCTTCCCAATTGAAGATCTGTAGAAGATAAGTACAAGGCATGTCCACCTAATTGTTTCATCCCTACTTCAAATGACACCCTTGTTCTCGTTGATGGTTTCTGGAATATCATTGCTAAAGTTTTACCATATAATAATTCGTGTCGCTCCCCTGTTTTCTGTTTAATCTTTAAAGTTTCGGCAGTTTTCAAAATTTGCCATATTTCTTCTTTCGTAAGGTCATGTAAAGAAGCAAGATGCTTGCCTTTCATATTAACTACCATTAAGTATCACCGAATGAAGAAATTAAAAATGCCTTTTAAATCTGATGACCTTAGTGTAACAAATTTAACATTCATTGTTTTAAACTAAACATTATTCAAGAGTTCGAAGATATGAACCTCTATCAATAACATTATTCAACATCTTTCCATCAAATTTACCAATGCCAATCACTTCGTTTCTTATATTCGAAACTATTGTATAACCTTTTTTTGGTGGATTCACCATATTCTTAACAAAAACATCCCGCCCATATAAGAATAAAGAAGCACCTTTTTCATTCAATTTTGATTTTTTTGAAGAAGGGGCCATTATTAAATTACATTCTAAACCCAATAAAAAATTGCCTTTTTGGAATTTACCAATTTGTGCCCCAATAGAAACTAAGTTTTCGTTTATTTTTTCATCTAATACTTTTTCATAAATTAGTTTATTAACAAAAAATACCTCATCGCCAACTATCAATAATAAATTGTTTGCAGACAACTCAAAGATCCCGCCATAGTTCTCTATAGTTTTTTTTATAATATCAAGTTTTTTTCCTTCTACGATTCTCATAAATTACCTACAAGTTTAATGTATACGCCATTTCAATTTTAATTTTCTGGCATAATTCTAAAATTTTTTCAATGTCAAAAGGTTCTCCTTCGTTTCCAATTCCAGGACAGGATAGATCGACATATATGTACGCCTTTTCTCCATTTTTCAATATGTATGGGGTATCTGATTCCGATATGGGATTATAAAAAACTCCCAAGGGGAAAAGTCTACAAATCAAGGGTTTATATTCATGTATTGTACAATTTCTATCATCCAAAAATACGCAACCATTATCCCAAATTCTTTTCTCTATCACAAATTTCTTTCTGGAAATATCGTACAAAGCGAACTCTTTATTAGTATTTTTTTCAATTCTTTCTATATCAAATAAAGTTAGTGGAACTCCCCGAACCCTACAGCATTCTCCGCATTGCTTGCATTTATATTTTTGCCCATTATATAACACTAATACTTCTTTCATTATAACCCCTTGATTTCCTATGGGGATTTTTACAAGTATATATAGATATTGACTTCGAATATAGCAAGTTAAGAACTAATCAATTTTCTTACTGCTTCCCTTGTTTTTTCTCTGTCTGCCCCTGCGACAATAACCACATCACGCCCAGGATACAAGCCGTTTGGAATATACTCAATATCTCCCTGTGAAGTATACCAGTCAACTTTGGATTTTCCTTCTCTAACTAGGTTCGCTACAAGTCTATTTGCAACCGGCCCCCCCACAAGGATAAGATTATTATTTTTAGCGACATCTTCCATTAATAATTCATCGTATGTTATCAATTTTTCACGATCCCATATATTGACTCTAAATAAACCTTTTGAGGGATCCTCATAGTATGCTTCAGCTTGAATTTTTGTAATAATTAAGCTTCCAGATATTGAATCCATAGAAGCTGCATTTTTACCAACTACTATTATTGATTGCGGTTGACCGTTAGTGGTATCCACAAAAAAAGATCTTGGAACATCTGCAGATATTATGGGATTTATGAAAAAGAGTTGAAGTATCAGCATCAATGTTAATATTAAACTTATTTTAGTTTTCATGTATCTTAGTTATTTGCTTACTATTTATATCTTGCTGTTTTTTATGGGTATTGTAAGAAGAGCTTATAAATAATCTAGTAGTAGTTCTTCAATTCTTCATATGCTTCATTTATTTCTTTTAAAATACTTTCTTTTATTTTCTTTTCATTTTCATCTTGAGTTGTATCTGGATGGTAATATTTTGAAAGCTCCTTCCACCTACGTTTGATTTCCTCTGCTGTCGTATCCATATCAAGTCTTAATACTTTTAAATAAGAAATCAAAGACAATGAGTCATCTTCAGGTAAATATGGTATTTCCAAGGGATAAACTGTTTCAGTTTCATAAACTTGATTTCCCCTATAATTACAAAAAGTTTTAATATCAAATACCCCTTCATTCTTAGGTTTAATCTTAATGCTATATGACCTATATTCCATGGGTTTAAGGGTGTCCATTTTATCTTCAATTTTTGATATATTCAAATCTTTGTTTTTTTCTATTAAAACAGATATGTCAAAAGCATCAATGTCTCCATTATTAATTAGATATACCTGAATTTCAGATTCTTTTTTCCGCTCTAATGTATCCAATATATAGAAAATATATCTAAGACTTGGTCTACCGATATCTTCTTCTATTTTAAGTTTCAATATGTTGAGACTTTCACTTAAATTGTTAATCCGGAGTAGAAGCTCTTTGATATACGCATTAGAAGAAGATATTGATCTTTTTCCATAATTATCCAAAAATGAGGAATAATCTTCATCAATGAATAGAATATCTTGGTAAATCCCTTCAAAAATATCTTTGTAAAAATTATAATTTTTGCCTAATCCTTTTTTTGTTACTAAAATTTCTCCTATTTTTTCATAATTAGATAAAGAATCCAATAATAGTTCTTTTAGAGTTTTGATTTTTTCTTCTACTTTTCTTCTTTCGGAGTAAAGATGCCTAACATTTTCTAAGTATCTTAAGGATTCTCCTTCCATACCTAACATCTTTAGAGCATAAGAAATATTCTCAAGAGAAGGAATACTTTCAGAATTTTCATTCAAACACATGTGCAATAGATTTATTGAGTCTTCAATCTGTTTTTTTCCATTTTCAAGCATTAGCTGGGCTCTTGTATAAATGTAGTCAAATTCTCCCCATTCTTTTAAAATTGAAATAGCCTCGTCTAACCTATCCATTTTTTGTAATGCTATGGCAAGGTTAATGGTTGCATTTTTATTATTCTTTTCTTCGTTTAGAACTTTTTTAAAACAATTTACTGCTTCAGAATAATTTCCTATTTTTGATAGAGATATACCTTTATTATAAAGAGTCTTAGTGTCTTCATGTTTTTGAAGGGCCATGCCATAAAATTTCAAGGCTTCCTCAGGTTTTCCTAATTTATCAAATGATATACCAATGTTAGTTATGACGTCCGCATCTTGAGGGTCAATTGCCCTCGCCTTTTCAAAACAGACTAATGCATCTTTATGCTTCCCCATCCTATCCAGAATTATGCCCTTTGTATTCCAGTAAGATGCAGACTCAAGCAAATTTGACACAGTCATAGGGAAAAATATACATTTAAAAGAGTTTTTATATAATATTGATTATGTACCAGCAGAAAGATGGATATCATAGAATGGCCAAGAAAGAGGGTTATAAGTCCAGAGCGTCTTTTAAATTAATTCAACTTAACAAAAAATTCAATATAATAAAGAAAGGATATAGTGTTCTAGACCTAGGGGCTGCACCGGGGGGGTGGATGCAAATAGCGTCAACATTGGTGGGGGATACAGGATTAGTAGTGGGGGTTGATTTGAAAAACGTCAAAGAAAAATTCCCCAGCTCTTATTTTGTTCAGGGGGATATATTTGAAAGTTCAACTATAGATAAGGTTAAGGATATTAAAAAAGAATTTAACACCATTATTTCAGACCTTGCCCCTAACACTTCAGGGATTAGATCTTTAGATCATGAAAAGTCCATCGACCTTTGTTATAGGGCCTTAGAGTTATCCTCAAATTTATTACAATATAAAGGAAATCTACTAATAAAATTATTTCAAGGAGAATACACTAAAGAATTAGTCGACGATATAAAAAATGAATTCTATTACGTTAAAATATCAAAGCCTGAATCATCAAGGTCAGCAAGCCGTGAAACTTACATAGTATGTAAAGGATTTAAAAAGAGAAAATTAAAAATAGAAGATACAGAATTAACCGAAGAGAGCGCCTAAACCTTCAAGTGCTGATTCATCTGCTTCTTCTTTCTTTTCTTCCTTCTTTGAGTCTCCAGCTTTGTGGTCTGAAGCTGCTGCTGCTGGTGCAGCTACAGGTGCTTGAGCAACTGGCATTGAAGCAGAGCTTATAGCTTCTTCAATATCTACACCTTCCAATGAAGATACAAGAGCTTTAATTCTAGCCTCATCGACTGCTATTCCGGCAGCCTTTAAAACACTGTTTAAATTTGCTTCAGTTATTTCCTTCTTAGCCTCATGAAGGATCATCGCAGCATATACATATTCCATAATCACACCTCCATTAATTAACCAAATAGGGCTCCTAGACCTTCTAATCCGGCTTCCCCATCTTTATCTTTATTATCTTTATTTTCCTCAACCTTATGTTCAGCTACTTTTTTTTCAGCAGGAACTGCTGATTGAGATACGCTGAGCTTATTTTTAAGTTCATCGTCCAACGCAGCACCATTCAACAATTTGGATAGGCTGAGAGCCTGAGCAACACTCTTTGACATTATTGGGCCAATGGTCTCAGGAGAAACTATATTTGCACCAATTGCTAAGGATTTTGACTTAAGTGTAGCTTGTTGTATTAATAGTTTTACACTTTGTTTTGTAAATATTCTTCTATCGAAGGATAGTGCCAAAGCATTTGAAAACGCCTTTATTATGTTGCTTCTAGTTTGGGCGTCATCGATAGTTAGAACATCTCTATTAAATACTAATCCATTTTCGTAAGCAGCCGCCAAATCTGCGCCAACTTCCATTGGTTCAATTTTAAGCTGGGAAAGAATGTCACTAATTTTCTTGGATATTATTTCTCCATGCTTTACGAGTACTGCATCTCTTTCAATAGATATTGTACCCTTGTCAATTTTAGCTGGAACTCCAAGAGTTTGAAGTTCACTTACAAGTGGCCCTGGTGGCAATCCTGTACTTCCTCGAGGGATTATTATATCGGCTTTTGCAACGTCACCTGGTTTTGCTGGTGCGGGCGCTTTTGATTTTTGTAAAAGTCGGTAAATTCTAAAAGGATTTTCATTAGAAAAAACGAAAGCCGCTCCTGCATTAATATGATCTTTGAGGGATTCCTTTTCAGTTTTTTCAAGAGCTATCTTCATTAACTTATTTTTTGACATCCTAAAAGTAACTTTGCCCCTCAGTTCTTCCCTTATATTCTGTAACTGTTTTGCAGGTATTCCTTGAAGTTCAACTACCCCTACAACAGGAGAAGATGAAATCATATCCCTCAGAGAGTTAACCTCTTCTGCTTTCCATTCAGCTACGTTCCCTTTAACTGCTACTCTTCCCTTCATTTAAAATCCTCCAGTTTTACTGCAGGCCCCATAGAAGTCTTTATGTAAATTGACTTTATGTTGTCGAATCCTTTCTCAAGTTTCTTTTCAAAAAACTTTACAATTTCTGTAATGTTTTCCGCTAGCATCTCATCGTCCATTTTTTCGGAGCCAACAAACATGTGAATAACGGACTGATTGTAGCTTTTTATTTTAACTGTTTTTTTCATTTTATTTAATATAGGTTCAAGCGAAGCAGTTGGAGGCAAAGGTGCGGGTGTTTTTCCTCTTGGCGCAAATATTGGACCTAATGATTTTCCAACTAAGGTCATAAAATCTGTTTGCGCTATGAAAAAATCGTGAGTATTTGCAATTTTTTTTGCAAGTATTTTGTCCTTTGCGAATTTTTCTATGTCTTCTTGATCAAATACAGACAAGTTTTCCTTTTTGGCTCTTAATGCCATATCCCCTGAAGCAAAGATCCCAATCTTCACATCTTTGCCTCTTCCATTAGGTAAAACAAAGTCTTCTTTGATTCGGTTTTGTGTTTTTTTCATGTCTAGCCCTTGGAGATTTATACTCATCTCCATTGACTGTGTGAAGTTTCTCGGCTTTGATGTTTCTTTTGCCTTCTTCACTGCTCGTAATACAGCCTCTTTCAAAACGATTCCTCCTTATTTAATTATATTATCGTATTTTCCTTCTTTTATCTCATTTTGAATTACTCTTGGGTCTTTACCTTCGCAAGTTACACCCATAGAAACACATGTTCCTAAAATCTCTTTAACTACTCCTGCAATATCAGGAGATAATGAAGAAGGCTCCTTCATCTTAGCGATTTTAACAAGTGCATCTATACTAATATCTCCAACTTTACTTGAAGATGGCGTAGAAGATCCTTTTTCTAATTTAAGATCTTTAAGAATTAATGCGGATGCAGGAGGAACACCGACTTCAACTCTGAAGTTCTTTTTGTCGTCTACAAAAATTTTAACTGGAACTTTCATTCCTGAAAAATCTTTTGTTTTCTCGTTTATTTCGGCGACGACCTTTCCCACATTAATACCAAGTGGCCCTAAAGCAGGCCCTAAAGGTGGACCAGCTGTAGCCTTTCCTCCATCAACAAGTGAGGTAACAGATCTCTCTTTTCCCATTATATCACCACTAGCTCTTTTTCTCTATAATCCTGACATAATCTCCTTTAACAGTAACAGGTATTGGCACCATTGCTTCAAGAAGCTCAACTGTAAGCTCTTCTTTGCCTTTATCTACCCTGATAATCTTAGCTTTTTCGCCCTTAAATGGGCCTGCAATTAGCTCTACAATGTCACCTTTTGCAAGACCAGACACCGATGGCTTGGCCTCTAAGAAATGACTTATTTCATCAAAGGCAATTTTTCCTTCAAGAATCCCCCTTACATTTCGAAGGCCTTGAATGGCTTCTTCCACAGCCCCTTTATCACTCGCCTCAATGAAAACATACCCTTTTAAGGTTTCTGGTGCTAAAACTGCATAAATTTTAAGATTGTTAGTTTTTACTTTTCCCTCTATCATCTTTGCTACGTTCTGTTCTTGATTAACAGCTACCTTTAATGCAAAGATTGGGTTCTCATCGTCATCCATTACATTCTCACCCGCAATAATAACAAAAACAAAGGTACTTAAAGATTTAAAAAGTTTAGCCTTTGTAAAAGGAATTTATGCTCCAAAATTTTGGATTAGAACTGAAGAGTATTTTATTAAGTAACCAATTACTCCGATAAGTATTATTCCAATTCCAGTTACTTTAGCTGTAAGTGAATATTCCTTTCTGCCAGGCTTTTTAGCAAGTTTAAGGACTCTTGTGTACTCAGAAATCCGACTTCTTGCCCTTTCCTTTTTCTTTAGATTAGCCTCTGCCATGAGGCTAATTATTAAGAATCCTTTTTAAATGTATTCTATTCCAAGATCTATTCCTCTAACGGGCGCTTCGCTCTCAATCAGCATCTCAGTTTCTTTTCTTCCGAATATGTAAGGGGATTTGACTCCCGAAAGAACTACCATGACTCTAAGCCCATTTTTAAGTTCATCATTTATCATTGCGCCCCAAATAATCTGGGCATCAGGCTCGAGTTCATTTGTCACGTGCTCTACAATCTTTTCTGCTTCTTCCAGTTTCATGTTCGAACTTCCAGTGATGTTAATTAAAGCTCCTTTGGCACCAGTTACATCTACATCTATCAGAGGGCTACTCAAAGCTTCAGTTATTGCTTCTTTAGCTCTGTTTTCTGTATCGGATTCTCCCATTCCGATCATTGCAACGTCCCCTTCTTTCATTACAGATCTAACATCTGCGAAGTCAACATTTACTAATCCAGGTTTTGTAATTAATTCAGCTATGCCTCCAACGGCCCTAATAAGTATATCATCAGAAACTTTAAACGCTGCATTTATGGGTAAACCAGGTGCTATATCTAGCAATTTATCATTTGGTATAACAATTACGGTATCGCTAACTTTTCTTAATTTCTCAAGTCCTTTTTCGGCATTTCTTTGTCTTCTCAAACCTTCAACTGTGAAAGGCAAAGTCACAACTGCAACTGTTAGTGCTCCCATTTTTTTAGCTATTTCAGCTATTACTGGTGCAGAACCAGTTCCCGTTCCCCCACCTAGACCACAGGTGACAAAAACCATATCGCTTCCTTCTAGTACTTCTTTGATTGTTCTCTCGTCTTCTCTTGCAGACTCTTCTCCAACTTTTGGGTCGTTGCCTGCTCCTAAACCTCTAGTAACTTCCTTTCCAATCAATATTTTTTTGTCTGCCCTAGTATCTAATAAATCTTGAGCATCGGTATTAACTGCTATTGCTTCAACTCCAATTACTCCAATTTCCATTAATCTGTCAATTGCGTTGGAGCCTGCTCCACCTGTTCCTACTACCTTAATCTTGGCTCTTGATTCTCTGAGTACTCTTTCAAGTTCCTCATCCACAGAAGTATAGCGATGATCCTTAACTATTTCTTTTTCTGTTACCGCCCTCTCAATGGCTTCTTCAATAACAGATCTCATTTAACTCCCCCTTTATCTTTAATGTAGCTACTTATTATTGGTAACATAAAACTCCTATTTGTTATCTATATAGGTTAATAGTATATAAAGCTTTTGCTTAATAATGCTATGTATAATGCTTCTCTTTAGTGGTAATCCTTATTCTTTTACAATATCACTTGTTCTTACAAATGATATACCTCTACTAGTAAGTTTGTCTTTTAAATCTGACCGTTCCTTAATTCCCTTCCAATCTAAAAGAACAGCATCCAATGGGCCACTTTTTGTTATTAATTCATAAAGAATTGAATCTGTGACCGGAGTATTATACTTTGCTATTACATGGCCTATTGCAATATCAGTATTTAACATAATTTCAGTAAATTTAGGGCAATAATGCCCCCCACCTATTCCTGTGGCGATTTTGAAAGATTTTTTATTTTCATTGTAAGAAAGAGATTTGTAAATTGCTGAAGAGATAACTTCACCAGCTTCTTTTACTCCCCAATATGTTTCATCACTTCCAATCTCAATGAAGGTTGTAGGAAGCCCTGTTAATGGCCCGTGATGTGTAGCTTCAAGAGAAACTTCAAATGATACCTCAAGGTCTTTTGATAAATCCATGATTTCGTTTAATACTAGTTTTTGGAATACCGGATTAGAAGGAGAAACTTGACCATCCTTACCGCCATAATCTGCTTTACCAAAATTTCCTGGCGTATGACACGTTAGAGTGGGTATTTTGGTAACAGATTTATGTCTTGTTGCAAAAAAAATTGAATCGATAGCGCTTAAGTTATAATCTTTAACTTCTTCTTGTACCATATTTTCTGGAAAATCTGTATAAATAGTTTCATTTTTTATTCTTACAAGCAATGTGTCTCTATTTTTATCATAATAAGTACTACCCTCGAGTTTTTCAAAAGGATAATTTTGAAGTAAGTTTTCTCGTATATTTTCTCCAGCCACATCTAATTCTGAGCTTATTATTAGTTTCATCTATGTACCCCAAACATTAAAAATAATCCCACTTATAATGTTTATAAATCTAATGAGGATTACTATGGATTCTGAGTTCAAACGGAAAATATTCCATGAGATAGGGTTGTTGATTCCAATAAGCTACTTATTCTTTGAGAAAAAAGATGCTATCTTTGGAATGTCCATAATAGTTCTTGTTTTTGTATTTGTAGAATTTTTAAGATTAAGATACAATTTTGGAAATGAGTTTATACCAAAAGTTGTCGGGAAAACAGTAAGGGATTATGAGAAAGTAGATTTGTCAGCTGCAACGTATTTTATCATTTCTTCATTTTTTACAGTTCTTCTATTCGAAAAAAATATTGCCATTGCTGCCATATGCTACAATTCCGTAGGTGATTTTTTTTCAGCTATAATCGGCAAAAAGTACGGGAAAATAAAATATATGGGTGGAAAAAAATCAATAGAGGGTAGTCTTGCCTGTTTTGTATCGTGCCTTCTTGTTGGACTTCTAATATTAAATCCACTTATGGCTATAAGCGGTGCGCTTGCGGCTGCCTTTGCAGAAGGATATCTAATAAAAGTAAATGATAATTTATCGATACCAATAATATCGGGAATAATTCTTACCCTTGTATCCTTTCTTTGAAAAGATCGAATAAAGCTGAGAGATCTATCTCGAATGCAGAAACTGGCATTTCTAATTTGAAATTGTATAAAACTTCAGGATTTAATTCCCCCATTTTACCTATATTTGACCCATCAATTTCTAAGGCACAAGACCTTCCTTCGATAAAGTAGGGATACTCTTTTTCTTTAACATAATATTGGAGCCCAAAAGAAGAAAGAAGCCCATTAAATACTCCCTTTATTTCAGAAAAATTTGCCTTAGGATGACATATTGCACAAGAAAGATACTGTTTTTCTATTAAGTTTTGATCTGGAACAACTATTCCTACTTCAAATATATTCTGAGGGTATTCATAGTGCGAATTTGAAACTAATGTCTTTATCAGCAAGGGTAAGAGACTGCTCCTAACAGTGTCAAATTCTGTATTTACAGCATTCCTTGTCTTTACAAGTTTTCTTTTATTGTCAAGCATTTTAGTAATTAAAACATCTTCATTAGATAGGATGTAATTTTTTACTTCAAAGAAATTAAATCCTACCATTACTTCTTCTATCTTTCTTATGAATACCTCAATTGAGTTTTCTTGCCCAATAGTTGCAATTTTAGGTATTTCGGGAATAAAGTTTTCAAATCCGTAGGCAATAGATACATCTTCAACTAAATCTATGGGGTGTAAAATATCTGCTCTGTAAGGTGGAATTTCTACAATAATTTTATCTTTAGATTTTGAAGCTATTCCATATCGCATTTTCATTAATAAGTCTGCTGTTTCAGTTTCAGATAAATCCAATCCCAGTATCTTATTAGAATATGAAAGATCCAATTCAAGTCTTTTCCTGTTGAGATTTGGATAAATCAAATCCTTTCCCTCGTCATTCAATTTTAGAGAGTGTATCTCCGCACCCCTAATGAAAAGCCCCATCAGTATTATATTCAAGGCATATTCGATGCTTTTTCTGTGGGTACCTGTAATATCTAAGAATAAATTTTTTGTTTTTTCTGTGACTTTTGTATAGTCTGAATTTATTATTGGTGGCATTGATAAAACTTGACCATTGTCATCAATCCATATTGGGCACTCTTTAAACTCGGACAAGAGATGCGCGTATGCAATTCCCTTGGGATGGGTCTTTAGTATTTCATCAATAGTTAGATTCTTATCAAAATCTAAAGGTATAAAAGAGAAATCTCTTGGCATTGTTGTATATTTAATGGGAAATTTAATCTTGTCTAGGTCATGCACACCTATTGCTACTTTCTTTCTATTTCTACCATGTGTAATATGCAGCTTTTCCTGTATCTGCATTAATGATCTAATAGTATCATCATCAAATTTAATTCCCTTAACTATTGCGCCAACTGCAAAAGGCCTGACAGATTTGACTTTTGGATCAACTTTACCTTCGTGACTGGACTTATGAACTTTGAAATTTATAGGGCCTTTCTCAATCCCCATAAAACCCTTAAGTGCGCTTGTAAATCCCTCGATTGATAATAAATCTGGCCTATCTGGAAAAACTTCAACTATTATTTCAGGATTTACTTTTTCAAGGTCAGTACCAATCATGGATATCCTATCGCTTAATGTTTTATCATCAACTGCTTTTCCTAGTAAGGATATGAATTCATTCTTATCAAAATTAACTGTCGGCATCTTGTCACCCTTTTATCCAAATAGGTAATTTTTTCATCATGTCAAGGTCATTCATGTACTTCTGTCGGATATCTGTCAATCCATAATATTCCATCATAATTCTACCAAATCCTGGACCCCACGCAAGTACTGGTATATCCTTGCCCAGAAGAGGAACAACTACTTCAGGCCTAAAAATACCTGCGCCCAAGAGTTCTACCCATTCGCCTTTATTTTTGTTATAAATGTCTACTTCAATACTTGGCTCTGTGTATGGAAAATATGCAGGCCTAAATCTTATTTTTGAATGTCCCATTTTGTTTAGGAAACGTTTGAGGTAGCCTAGAAGGTGTTTAAAATTAGCATCTTCATCGACTACTATGCCATCAGTCTGATAAAACTCAAAAAGATGTTTCCAGTCAAGTTTTTCATTTCTAAATACTTTACCGACTGAGAAAAATTTTGCAGGCAGGTCTTCAGGTTTTAAAGTACTTAGAGTTCTTACAGAAAGAGATGTAGTGTGGGTTCTTAGGACATATTCTTCACTGATTCTTTTATCCCATTTATACCCCCAACCTTTTGAGTTTATGTCGCCCCCATGTTCATGCATAGCACAAATTTTATTAGAAAATTTTGGATCAATTTGCCCAAATCTTGGAGATTCGATAAAAAATGTATCCTGCATATCCCTAGCTGGGTGATCTTGAGGTTGAAATAATGCATCAAAAACCCAAAAAGAAGTGTCAATCATTGGGCCTGACATTTCTTTAAAGCCCATCTCGAGCCAGATTTTTCTGATATACTCAATTGCCTGATTTACAAAATGTTTTCTTGAAGGGTAGAATACTTTGACATCCGAGGAAACATCAAATCTTTTTAAAGCGATATCCCTCCAGTTTTGATTTTTTAACATATCTGGAGTTAATTCTGAAATCTCATCTGTTATTTCTATTCCCTTAGATAACTCTTTTTTTCCAAATTCAGTCAGGTATACTTTTCTGACAGTATCTAATTTCTTTTCAACAAGTTTTCTCTTAACAAGAAGAGTTACTAGATTATCATCTACTAATTTTTTCTTAGAGATATCTTCTAATGCGATCTCTTCAGAAGTTTTTTGATTTAATACAGTTTTTCCTTTATCTGTCAAAGAGAATGATAGCGAATTATTAATTTTCTCTATAGATATCCACCCATTTCTTCTTGCTATTCCAATTGCAATATTTCTTTCTTCTTCAGAAAGTCCAATTTCACTTAATGGGAGTTTATCTTTTATTCCTTTAATGAATATTTTTTCTATTAGTCCTTTTGCTAAACTTGTTTTACCTTCATTTGTTAGTAACAGATTAGAAACACCTTTTTCATCAACTATTACTAACTCCTTACTTGATAAATAAAGAAGTGTTCTCATTACTGCGACTTCAGGCAATTCTGAAATTCTAGCTATTTCCTCGGGGTTTGATTCTCCTTTTAAGTCGCCCAATACTTTTAGAATAATCTTCTCTTGCTTTGAAAGCATTGAATTCACTTCTTCTTAAATTCGATAATGCATGGGCCACCATTTTTGAACTGTGGTTTGTATTCCCACTTTTTTGATTCGCCTGGCTTTGAGTTTTCTATTGCACCTATAATTGCCATTGCCCTATTACATGCTAATTTTTCTACTTTGTCTTCAGAAACTAGCATATTGCAATGTTCATTATAAGGGCATTTATTTACAGTATACACAAAGTTTTCACTGTTGCCTTCGATTTCATGATCTTTTCGATTCATAAAACTAGTTTTAGAAACTTCTTCTACGTACATCTTAGCAGCGTCAAATCCTTCAAGGTCATATTTAAACTCTGCCCCAAGTTCTTTCCATTTGGCTATAAAAGGTCTGATAGAAATAATAATCCATTGTCTATAAAATGCTTCGGGTTTGCCAAAAAAACTATTTGCTGTCTTTTCTATACCATAAACCCATGCGTTCATAACAGTCATTATGGCGTCTATTTTTTTCTCTTGGTCTTTACATTCCTCGGCCAATTAAAATCACCTTCTAATCTGCATAACGGATGAATAGTCGTTTATAAATCTTTTCTAATAGTTTGCATGGTTGAATAATTGTGGTTCGCTGAAAACAAAAGCATCTTTTGCGCCCTGATTTTATACTTGCTCTGCAAATTTTCTATAAATTCTTGCTTTCCTAGCAAGAATTTTTGACAGCGCTGTAAAGGATAAACTTTAGCATGGCCTCCTTT
>JBDKUY010000023.1:0-47596 GCA_039679445.1 Methanofastidiosum sp.
TAGAAGAAGCGTCACCCTTTGTTTCAAGGTGAGTTTTCGGATAGGTCCTCTGCCTTTACTTATGCGTATGTTAGAAACTGCTTCATCTATTAAAGGGCCGATTTCCCTAAAAGCAGAACGAATACTGCTAGATAACTCTGCTTCATACTCGGGCCAGTTGCGACCTGCACTAGATTTGATCTTAGAGCCAGAGAAAATGCCAGCTTTCACATCTCTGACATGTCTTCTGACAGCTTCTGTCGTTAGTATGTGGTACTAGTAACCCTAAGCTTTATAAGTCTTTCTATGTATGGACCAAACATGTCACGCAAAGTAGAAGCTATAGTGAATGGTCCGCTTAATCTTGGTGAAGAAGTGGTAGAAATATACGAGCGAAAAGTTAGTGCATACGGTAACGGTGCAAAAGTTGATGCCCAAAAAAAATACATAGGCTATCGAGCCTATGTGATTATTGTAAAAGACTGAGCCTGCACACTGTTTGGAGCAGAGCAGAAGGAATTGTGTCCCACAGCCCATGATATAATTAAGAGAATTTTGATAAACTTCGGTCTATCCCCTCTATTAATTAAATTCATATAACAATAGCAGTTTTTAGTTGTTATTGGCAGTTGAATCTAAAGGAATGTCCATCAAGAAAGGCATTATCCAAGGTGCAACTTTTATCAGCTTTGACCCGAGCCAGAATGCAAATAAGCCCAGAGAAGAAGATGTCAAGACTCGAAGAAGTAAGCACGGAAACCAGGCAAAGAGAAATAGAAAGAATAAATTTGGTTACAAACTACATTTATCGATGGATCTTGAAGATGGTCTCATCAGAAGGTTTGAGACAACTCCCACAAATGTCCATGATAACAATATAAATTTATCTCAAGAAGGTGAGGGATAGTTTATACGGACAAGTGCTATTGGCACTATCCTAATGGATACGATGAGACAATGAAGCGAACTGTCAAAGGTAGAACGCTTTCTCAAGAAGAAAACCTTCGAAACAAGCGCATAATGGGGAAGCGTAAGCAAGTGGAGATGTATTACTCTGTCACCAAATGAGTTTTCAACTGGGCATATGCTTGTCTCAGCTCTTCCAAGGTTGAAGTAAAGCTGATTTTTGTATTTTTTCTTTTAATGGACGCCAGCTTTAAACTCTTTTTAATAAGACGGCTTAGGGTTTCCCATCAAGAAATTTTGAAAAGTGGACAAATTTGAAGAAAACAAGTTGCAATGCCGAATGAAATGTTGGAAAATATAAAAAATATATAATAAAGAAAAATTTGGAGGCTAATCGTAATTCTCTCAACGTAAAAAGTTTAATCTCTAATTTTTATCATCCCAATAAATTGACACATTACCTAATCTTTATAATGTCTCTATTAAAGACTTATTGTAAGATTTAGAGATTATGCCCGCATACCAAACTTTAGCATTACTATCCAAAACGCCCGTGACAGACAAAATAATCCTTAATTTTATCTGATCCAATACGTGAATCTATCCCAAATAAAATATTTTTATATTTTTTACCTAGAGTTCTCCCAAGGTTATAGGAAAACTGCTCATCGATCTCTTCTGGGTATCTTCCCCTGATATCATAAGCCTTGAAAACCATGAAATCTATGATTATAATAAAAAAATCTATTTATTACTATTATGGTCTCCAAAAACCAAATCATTTATAAGTAGATACCAGATGGAAAGAAATCATGAAGCGAGAAGCACTCATCTATAACACCGCAACGCTAAACCTCCCAAAGAACACATTACAGTTCATATTCGGCGTATTACTTTTCACAATGGCAGGCGGGCAATACAATATACTAACATGCATAATAGCAGCCTCTGGCCTTAGTATTGGGCTAGGCGCAATATACCTCTTTAATGACCTAACAGACTTGAGAGAAGACAAACAAAATGATATGAAGATCAGGTGGAAAGCCGTTGCAAATGGCTCAATGTCAAGGAAAGAATCCATAACACTAATCAAATTATTTAGTATAACGGGAACAGTTCTGGCAGTACTATCGGGATTAAATTTCTTCTTAATCTATCTATCAGTTATTGCATTAAACATCTGTTACTCCCACCCATCAATAAGGTGGAAGAACAGTCAGACGTTATCTGTATTGGCAATAGCAACTTTACAGGTATTGAAATTTTCTAGCGGCTGGTTCCTTTTCACAAACACCATAGAAGGTTTTCCAATAGTATTTGTAATGGCGCTCGCAATAGGCTATACCTTGCTCTTCATGTACTATAAGAACGACACTGAAAATCTAAAGAAATTAGTTATAGAGGATAAGAAGCGGGTCTTGCCATTATCACTTACTTGCATAATTATGCTCTTAACATCCTTTTTCATATACACTTTTCCTGCAACTGCTCTATCGGCAATAATGCTTGGGATACCTACAATAGGGCTATATTTCTTAACAAAACGGCATATTGGCACATCTGTTAATGTTGTATTCATGTATTTGGGATTAGTGGTGCTACTTCTCTCATTTTTACTATTATCAACACCAACTGTTACAGCCATAAATCAGAACATGATTGATCAAAACGCAACTATGAAACAATATATTATGGTAAGGGCAGAGCAGATTATTACTGGGTTTTCTGGAAGATAAGATTTCTTACTTAAGTAAAGTTTCGTTGTCTTTATAATCTAAATTATAAAAAAACAATCCTTTTATCTTTTATTTTTTTAAAATCTTTGTCCAGAGTAACAAGCGAAAGATTATTCACCTTGGCAAGGTTAAATTGATAAGAATCATCAAAATCAAGAAAATACTCTTTTCTCGTTTCAATAACGTTTTTATAATACTCTCTTGGCAAAGATAATGTGTTTACATTTGAAACAATATCCTCAATAAACCTAAAAAAAATATTTTCTTCTTTATAGTTAAATAAAATAATTCCAATAGAGTGAATAGAAAAATCCGATATGCTTAAGGCGTCAATATTCTCATCTAAAAAAGTTTTACATTTATTAGAATGCTCTTGTTTTAATAGAACTTCTAGAAAGATATTTGTATCTATTAAATACATTATCTCCACTCTAAGGATTTATGCGCTAATTCAACTGAAGTAAATTCGTCTTTTAGATGGGATAATCCGCCTTCCCAATCAAATTTAAATTTTTTAGTTTTTTTCTCAGAATGTTTATATTTCTGCATTAGAAAATCCAAATAATCTAATAGTTCTCTTTTTAGTTCAGGTGGCAATTCTTGCATTTTTGATTCAATCTCGCCCTCAGCCATGATTTTTATTAGTTTTATATATTTATATTTTTATGGTATAAAACGATTAAAAGCCAGAAAATGATTATCTTCTTGATTATAAGGTATTTCTGTTATTAAAAACCGTCATATATAAAAATAGAGTCAGCATATAAAATATTATGAATCCTTCAGAAAGGAACAATACCCTTGTTTCGTTTTTAACAAAGCACGGTGCTAAAAAAATCGGCATATTTGGCTCTGTGGCTAGAGGCGAGGAAAGATTTGATAGCGATATCGATATCCTTATAGAATTTAAGAAAACACCAAGTCTTTTTGAAGTTGTTCGAATTGAACAAGAAATTTCTGACATAATTGGTAAAAAGGTCGAACTTATTACTGAAAAATCATTAAGCCCATATATCAAAGATAGTGTTCTTAAAGAAGTTGTGATTCTCTATGAAGAGAAAAGAGGATAGGGTCTTCTTACTACATATCCGTGATTCAATTTTAAAGATACTAAAGTATAGAGAGGGCGTAAGTTACTCTGAATTTATTGAAGATACCTCTATTCAAGATTCAGTGATAAGGCAACTTGAAGTAATCGGTGAAGCAACTAAAAACCTGTCAAAAGAATTTAGAGATTCACAGCCGGAAGTTCCTTGAAAAGTTATTTCTGGCACAAGTGTTTTATCTGGTAAAAATTTAGAGAGGCCAATAATCTTTTAACGCACAGGGATAGTAATTCTAATGGTGAAAAGATGACAGAAACTTCATCAATGGAACATCTAATATCAAAAGAAGAGATTGAACTTTTGTCCAAAACTAAAGATCTCTTGGAAGAGCTACTTGATACCCTAGAAGTTTTAGCCGATGAAGACACACTAGACGCCATAAAACAGAGCGGTTCTGATTTTGAAAAAGGCAAGTTAGAATCATTTCGTACCAAAAAAGAAATAGAGGATTTTATAGATAGTCTTTGAATGATTAGATGCACCAGATTGATATACCTTCTTCCTGTAAAAAGGACATCAAAAATGCCGATACTGAATCTAAAAAGAGACTTAAAAAAGTACTAACTTTTTTGATGGAAGACCCTTACCAAGGGAAACCACTTAGGTATGAGCTTAAAGGAATGAGGAGCATTAGAATTGGGAAGTATAGGCTTACTTATGAGATAATTGATAGTATAGTCCGTCTTCGTTCTTTTAGATTAAGGAAAAAAGTACACGATATGAAATAAATGCCTGCCATCTACTTTCAAGAAATCTACTCTTTCAATATCATTGCCATTTTATTATTTCTTTAAATATTAATCTCGAACTTCAGTAAAAGTTATATACATTTCATGAAGATATTACTTAGATGATGTTTAGTGCTGTTATTTTTAAGGATGAAGATATGTATGTTGCAGAATGCCCAGAAATAGGGACTGTGAGCCAAGGGTATACTATAGATGAAGCTCTTTCAAATCTAAAGGAGGCTACTGAACTTTATCTAGAAGAATTTCCACTAGAAAAACACTTTAATCCATTGTTTACCACTTTTGAGATTGAAGTATAGCAATATCTTATAACTTTTAATTACTGCTTTTCTATTATGTTTTTAAGTTTATTTTCAATTGGAGATATATCTTCAGTTACTGTAGACCATATAACATCAAGGTCTATATCATAATATCCATGAATAAGCCTATTTCGCATGCCAATTATTGATTTCCAAGGTATTTGAGGATTATTAGATTTGAATTCTAGAGAAATGCCATTAGCCGCTTCCCCAAAAATTTCAAGTAAATGAACTAAAGATAATGTTAATTTCCTGTCTAAGTCTAAATCATTTCTGTTTTTATCTTTAGAAAAATCTATTATTTCTTTAGCAATATCAAACATATGTTTAATCCTAACTATATCCGAATTAGGATTTTGCATAGATTACCTCTGAGCTTTCAGTTACTTGTTCCCTAAAATATCTGCTAATGTCATTTGGCGTTCTTAGGTCGACTTTACGTCTACTAAAAAACGAGGATAGTTCTTCTTCCATCTCTAATATTTTAAAAATTCCTGGTGTAAGCCCCTCTTCAAACTCTACTAAGATATCAATATCACTATTAGAATTAAATTCTTCTGTCAAAACCGATCCAAAAAGGGACAATTTTTTTATGTGGTTATCTTTACAGAATTTGGCGAGTTTTTTATCAGGGATGACAAAACTAATATTGGATCTCATGATATTCCCTTCTTTAATATCTTATATATAGTACTATTTAATGTTTTTGTTAAACTAACTAAATCATACAATTTAACACTCTTAAAATGCAAGGTCATCGTTCAAGTTACTGAGAAGAAGAATCTACTTTAATTTTTTCTATAATCTTTAAGGCTTCCAAACTTTTAAAAAATCGACTCTTTCAAAATCTTTGTCATTTGTAGCAATATTCATAATTTTAAAGATTTCGCAAGTGGCAGCATTAATCGCATCAGAAAGTAATAATCTATACTTTTTGAAAAATCCAATGATTTCTTTATTATTTCAATTGTGAGAGGAACTATAACAATTCTTGAAGTTAATATATCATTTAATGCGCTATATGAAACTTCCATCTCGTAAATAATGTCGGGATTTCTCTTTATAAGAGACATTGCATCCTTTTTTTGAATTCTAAATTTTTCTTCAATCTCATAATATATCATTTTGTGGAATTACTTCATTTAGACAATTTACAGAAGTAAATCCCAGTATGTCTCCTCCATCAATCTTTAAAAGAAATTTCGCACAATCATTAGAGAATTCATGCCTTTTATTTAGTGCATATAAAAATATGTTTGAATCAATATAAATTACTTCGTTATAAAAGTTATTAATTTTATTTAGAGCCATTCGTAATCCTCTTCTTCTACAAGCTGATCCCATTTCTTTTCATCAACGTCAACTTGTTTTTTGAAGAATGATTTCCGTTCTTTTTTATGAGAAAAAGCGACTATTGTCTCACCACTTATCCTAATTTCTTTATCGGCCATCAATTCCGATAGTTTATTGCTACTTATATTTGATTTTTTCACTAATATCTATTCCCCTAACACATATTTAAAGATAACTAATTTTTCTAAGAGACATAAGATACTTCCTTCAGGATTCTATTTTTTATTCTGTCCTTTAAAGCAGGTCTTGTTACTATCTCAACATCGATACCAAACTTCTCTTTTAGATAGTCTTCCATGTCAAAAAGTTTAAAATAGTCTATAGGCCTCTCAAAGTCAACAAGTAAGTCAATATCACTATGCTCAGTCTGCTCATCTCTAGAATAAGAACCAAAGAGCCCTACATTAGAAACGCCATATCTTTGTTTTAAGTATGGCAGCTCGTGTTTTAAGACTTTGATTACCTCTGCTTTTGTTTTCATTAAGTAATATATGCACATTACTATATAAAAACCTAATTAAATGATTTCGGCGGTAAGTTGCAAAGACTTATATTTTCCTAAAGTATATTCTATAATAATGGATACATCAAAAAAAAATATTATTGCCACCAAATGGTTAAGACAATCATTACATGATCTTGAAATGGCTGAGAAAAATATTGATATCAAAGGATACGATATAACGGCATTCTTATGCCACCAAGCAGTTGAAAAACTTCTTAAGGCAATATATTTATTAGAAAAGGGCATAATCCCAAAAAGTCATTATATAGATGAAATTGCTATCGAACTTAAGATAGGGAATGAACTATTGGATTTGATTTCTGAACTTACGATAGATTATACTTATTCTAGATATCCCGATGTTTCTGATAAAATCCCATATGAAGAATATGATGAGAAATTGGCTCGAGAGAAATTAGAGGTCGCCACTAATATTTTTGTTTTACTTGAAAACAAATACAAAACTATATTGGGGGATTGAAAAATGAGTGATTCTGTGGTCAAACAATATCAAAAAGAAGCCCTACCGATTCTAGTAAAGGAATTTAATCCAATAAGGGTGTTATTTTTTGGTTCACGGGTGAAAGGCAGTGCGACAAAAGATTCGGATCTTGATGTAATTGTCGTTTCTTCAGTTTTTCAAAATATAAAGTTTGTAAAGAGGATGCCATTAGTACTGAAAAAAGTTCGATTTCCAAAGCATGTAGACTATCTATGTTATACAAAAGAAGAATACGAAAAAATAAAAGATGAGTCTGCAATAGTAATGGACGCTTTAAGACATTCAATTGAGATAATCTAATAATTTTTTACCATGCTCTAGTTAGTACGCCTTCTATATTTTATTCATACCCCTTATTGTTAAAAACCGTCATATATAAAAATAGAGCCAACATATATAATATCATGAATCCTTCAGAAAGGAACAATACTCTTGTTTCGTTTTTAACAAAGCACGGTGCTAAAAAAATCGGCATATTTGGCTCTGTGGCTAGAGGCGAGGAAAGATTTGATAGCGATATCGATGTCTTGGTAGAATTTAGCGAAGTAAAAAGTCTCTTTGAAATGGTTGGAATAGAACTTGATCTGGCCGATGCCTTAGGTAAAAAGATTGACCTTGTAACTGAAGCCGCCATAAGCCCCTATATTAAGGACAAGGTCATGAAAGATTTAGTTGTGATTTATGATGAAAGAAAGCGAAGAGATTTATCTTAGGCATATTCTGGATGCAATAGTAAACATTGAAAATTATACAAGAAATATTGATTACAGTAAATTTGAAAAGAACTCTATGGCGTACCATGCTGTTATCTACCAGATTCTTGTAATAGGTGAAGCTGTGAAGAATATCTCTGAAGAATTAAAAGAAGACTATCCAGATATACCATGGAGAAATATTGCAGGAACAAGAGATCGCCTTATACATGGATACTTTGAGATTCAATTATCTGAAATCTGGAAAGTAGTGACATCTGATCTAATTGATTTAAAAAATGTTGTAGAGAGTATTCTAGAAGAATAGAATCCGAGTATGAACTATTATTTCCATAAATAAGACGTACAGTTGCATGTTTTTAAGTATTGATTAAGATTTTTTTATTAGATTTAATACAAAGATTTAAATATTATTGTAACATATATATTACATATGTTACAAAATTGTAACGATTATGAAATAATTCTTGTCCTTCTTAAAGGAGAAAATCATATCCGAGAAATAGCAAGAAAACTAAAAACAAATCAGACTTCAGTTAAAAGAAGGCTCGATGAACTATACAAACAAAACATAGTTGACTACAGGATAGAAGGAAAGAACTACGTCTATTTTATTAAGAAAAGCCTAGAAGCAAGAAGTTTTGTCATAATGTCTGAAAGCTATAGTCTTATTTTATTTTTGAACAAATATCCGAAAATAAAAGGGATAATTAAAAAGTTAATAGAAAAAGAAAATATTGACATGGCAATAATCTTTGGGTCATATGCTAAAGGTATTCCTACAGAATCAAGCGATATAGATGTTTATATAGAATCAGAAGACCTAAATTTAAAAAAAGAAATTGAGTTAATTGACTCAAGGCTTAGTGTTAAAATAGGTCGATACGATAGAGAAAACTTATTAATAAAGGAGATAGAATCAGCTCATATTGTTATCAAAGGGATTGAACAGTTTTATGAAAAAAACAGATTTTTTGGCTAAGCTAATCGATGAGAAAAAAATTCAAGTGCTAGAGCCAAGTGAGAACATTAAAAATGCTTATCTAAAAAGGTCTTATGAGTCTTTAACATCTTCAAAACTTTGGCCGATGCAGGAAATCTAAATGATTCTATCTCTTTGACATATTACTCGATGTACTATTCCGTATTAGCACTGTTTTACAGAATTGGCTTAAAATGTGAGAATCATACTGCAAGCATACTTCTTCTAAAAGGTATCTTTAATATAGATACAAGAGAACTAGAAAGAGCAAAAAGGGAAAGAATAGACAATCAATATTACATAGATTTCCATATTACCAAATTGGAGTTAGAGAAAATGCTTAAAGTTGCTGAATCTTTTAATTCAGAGATTATAGGATTTATTGATTCCTTGAAAGAAAAAGAGATAACAGAATACCGGAATAAACTAATCTTAATATTTAAGAAATAAAAATTTATTTGGACCTCATCTAAATTGATAATAAAATATGAAATATCATTTATTGATCATCTTTGTGATATAGGTCTAGAAGGACTATAGTGTCCTCTTTTTCTTTATAATAATAAGAAAGCCTGTAAGGAGAAATATAAATTTCTCTTGTCCCCTTTCGTGAGTATCTCATTGGCTTTCCAGAATTAGGATTTTCTATTAGTTTATCTATCTGTTTTAGAATTCTATCTTTAAGGGATTTGTCTTTAATCTTTGAAAATATTTTTTTAAATGAAGGATTAAATTCTACTTCTACCATTTCCTAGCTTCTTCCATAAATTCGTTAGAATCCATCTTAACAAATTCGCCTTTCAGATAGCGTTTAAAGGCTTCTTCGGTTCTTTTGGCAAAAATAAGGTCTTCTTCAATATTCTTAATATATTTTGCTTTTTTAAGAATTAATTGATCCTCATTTTTTATAAGGATAAGTTTATCCCCTTCCTCAATGTCTTCTCTAAATTCGGAAGGAAGAAATATCTGACCTTTTGACTTAACTTCAACAATTTCAATATCCATTTTTTTCCCAAATATATCTATGTTTAGATTGTTTATAAGGATATCTTAATATTCAAAATCAAAATATGCCCTCATTTTCTAATATCTCTTGGAATACTTCATCAGAAATATCAAAACTTACGCTAAAAGCGGGCTTATTAGGTATTTTGTCTTCTATTTTAATTAAAACTTCCTTGTCCTCTATGTCGATTTTTTCAAGAGGATAAATAATTCCGTCCTTTATCCTTGCATGGACTATTATGGAAATTATAAAAACTAACAATATATTTTTAATGATTGCCATAGAGGTCTGTATTAGAAAATAAAAAATTTATATTTAGGTGGCATTGCTATTATGTTAAATTCAAGGCTTAAAAACTTTCATAAAATAACTCTTTCAATTATTAAAGGGCTATACCCTCTATAGAAGCCTGTTGGACGGTTCCCATCTGCTGTTTTTTTCTTTCATACTCGTCAGGCGTATAACAAAGAGCGTCCAGATGCCTCTCACCGTCCCACAGATCCTGCATCAAAAAAAGCCTAGTTAAGAAAGGAACTCCAATAAATTTATTGCTAACGATAATAAGGTCATAATCACTTGTGATAAGATTGTCCCCTCTTGCTCTTGAACCAAATAGCAGTACCAGTTCAGGGGAATACTCCTCTTTTATCAACTTAACAAGCTCGTCTATATCTCTAGCTCTTTTTCTATCCATTCATAGTCCTCTTCTTCTATAAGTTGATCCCATTCTTTTTCGTCAACTTCCACATGATTCCTAAAAAAAGGCTTTATGGTGCCCTTATGGGGAAATGCTACTATTACATCTCCTATAATTTTTACGTCCTTGCCAGATATCAATTCAGATACCCTGTCCTTTTCAGAATCTGATTTATTCATCATATATAAATACTAAAGTAGGTATATAAATATTATCTTGTATTGTTCGATAAGGGAAGTATATGGAAATTATTGAAGGGTCAGAATTATTGGAAAAAATATACAATGAAATAATTCGGATAAGGGAAGAACTTGATGAGATTAAATACGCTTTAGTAAAAGAAGAAGAGCCGCATCAAGATGAAATTGAAGAACTAACTGAGTCATACAAGGAAATGAATTCTGGAAAAGCAAAAAATTGGGCCGAAGTAAAAAAAAGTCTAGGGTATTAATGTTTACAATCAAAGTTTATATTGAATATTAATCAACTCTTAGCTCCCCACAACAATCTGTCGCAGCTTATAAATTGTTTTAAACTTAATTCCTTACTCTGATTTAATTTGATTAATAATCCGTATTTTCTTTCTGCTTTAATTCTATAAGAACTTTAGTCAATTTAATCCCTTTAGAGCTAATTTATTATTATTTTTAAGATTTATAAAAATCTTGAATTATTTATTTTTATAGAATATTGATTATGTTTATAAAGATAAAAAAACTAGGCAATATAATGAAGTATTACTCTAAGAATCATGAGAATCATTTAAATCAGCTTTTTGATAAAATCATAGAGTATTATGGGAACAGACTCATATCTCTTGTTATATATGGATCTTATGCAAGACAAGAAAATAAATTAGACTCAGATATAGATCTATTTATTGTTATTAAAACAGACAAGAAAAGAAGAGATAGACTAAGAGAGTTCATTACAGAAATTGAGTCGCCACTGCTTAAATCAAGTCTTATATTGTATGATGAGAATATAGCTTCTGAAATATCTACAGTAATTCTTAATGAAAAAGAGGCTTTGTGTTTTAATCCCTTATATCTTGACATGGTTTCAAAAAGGATTATCTTATTTGACAGGGATAACTTCATGGCTCAGCTACTTTTGAAATATAATGATTTAATGAAAGAATGCAAAACAAGGAAAGAAAAATGCGGTAGTTTTGAATATTTTGTACTAAATAATAAAAAAATATTGGAAGGTATTAGTCTTGGATAAAATTTCTCAAGATTATATAAAGAGGGCCATTATACGATTTGAAATTCTGGATGAATATCTCAAAAGAGAAGGATATATTGTAAAAAAAACTTTAGAATCATAATGCCCAATTTTTATAAATTTATATTTGGGTAGCATCTCTATTATAAATGGAGAAAATTTATAAATAATTGAAAGTAAGGAATTATTATGGATAAAATAAAAGAGAAACAATTACTTGAAACACTCAACCCTCATCAACGGGAATATGTGAATTTTGATCTCCCTAATCCTAAAAATGGGGAATACCTCCTTGCCGTATTTCATTTAGTGTCTGGGGGGAGTTTAAACATTCTGCAGGCTGCGGCGGAAGTTGCAGCAGAATCTTCTACAGGTACAAATTTCAAAGTAAATACAGAAACTCCTTTTTCTAAGGAAATGAATGCACTAGTTTACCAACTTGATTTAGATAAAAATCTTGTTTGGATGGCATATCCCTGGAGGCTTTTTGACAGAGGGGGGAATATACAGAATATATTAACATACATTGTTGGAAATGTTCTTGGAATGAAAGAGGTAAGCGCTTTAAAATTACTAGATGTCTGGTTTTCTCCGGCAATGCTTGAACAGTATGATGGTCCAAGTTATACCCTAGACGATATGAGAAAATATCTAAACGTCTATGACCGGCCAATTTTAGGAACTATAATAAAACCAAAAATGGGACTAACTTCAGCAGAATATGCAGAAGCGGCTTATGATTTCTGGGTAGGCGGCGGAGATTTTGTTAAAAATGACGAGCCTCAGGCAAATCAGGATTTCTGCCCCTATGATAAGATGGTTATGCATGTTAAAGCGGCCATGGATAAAGCGGTCAAAGAAACAGGGGACAAAAAAGTTCATTCGTTTAATGTATCAGCTGCTGATTTTGACACAATGATTGAAAGATGTGAACTTATCAGAAACGCTGGATTTGAACCTGGAAGTTACGCATTCTTAATTGACGGCATTATGGCTGGGTGGACGGCCGTGCAAACGCTAAGAAGGAGATATCCAGATGTTTTTATACATTTTCACAGAGCTGGACATGGTGCCTTCACTAGGTTAGAAAATCCAATGGGGTTTTCAGTATTAGTTTTATCTAAGTTTGCAAGATTGGCTGGCGCATCTGGAATTCACACGGGGACTGCAGGTGTGGGAAAGATGCAAGGCAGCCCGGAAGAAGACGTTGTTGCTGCACATAACATTTTACACTTTAAAGCTAAGGGTCATTTCTTTGAACAAGAGTGGTCAAAAATTCCTGAGAAGGACAAAGATGCAATAGCTCTTGCTCATGAGGATACAGCACGCCATGTTATTTTAGAAGATGACAGTTGGAGGGGTATGAAAAAATGCTGCCCAATTGTTTCAGGGGGGCTAAATCCAACTTTATTAAAGCCGTTTATTGATGTGATGGGAAATATAGACTTTATTACGACAATGGGCGCAGGTTGTCATGCACATCCTAAAGGAACAACAGCGGGAGCAAAGGCATTGGTCCAAGCATGTGAGGCGTATCAAAAAGGGATCGACATCAAAGAATATGCTAAAAACCACAAAGAATTGGAAGAGGCTATTGAGTTCTTCTCGAAAGGCAAGAAATAAATATTTTTTGTAAATTTGAATATTGGCCATAATCAGCCATAACAAAGTGGCATTTCCAAGAGGATTTTATGATTAAAGTGCACCGTGGGATAAGAACAAAAAGGGAAGATAATAGTTGCCATATTACTAAATTTAAGTGATAACTTTTATTAATAGTAAAATATAATATTAATAGATGAAGGAAGCCCTATCATATAAAGGCAATAAGATTCGATTGACTGAAGAAAGATGGGTCCATATTACTTCAAGCCATCCAGAAATGGCTTTCCTTTTAGAGGAAGTATTGAATACAATTAATGATCCGGATAGTGTATTCAAAGGAGATTTTGGAGAATCGATATCTATAAAAAAGATGAAGGATAGATACCTAGTAGTCCCTTATAAAGAAGAGGAGGATGGCTTTATAATAACTGCATACATTACAAAAAAGTTGAGGGAGAGGGATATTATATGGGAAGCCAAAAAATAAGCATGATTGAAGGAATTAAGAAAATTTATAGCGACGTTGAATTTGATTATGATGAAGAAGTTGACGTATTATACGTCAGTTTTGGTAAACCTTCAAAGGCCATAAGTGAGGACCTAGGAAACGGAGTAATTCTAAGATATAACGAAGAAAATGACGATATTGTTGGGATGACTGTAATCGGTATTAAAAAGAAAAGCACGCATTAAGAATATTATTCTCTTTTAGACTACGAGCCAAATTTAACTTTTACCATTTCATATCTTCTTCAACAAATAAATCTTTCATATTGATTATAACAAGTTAATATTCAATGCCTTCCCTTGCCCCAATGCCTTTCTGATAAGGGTGTTTAATTTCTACTATCTCAGAAACTAGGTCAGCAAGTTCAATTATCTCTTGAGGCGCCAATCTCCCGGTAAGTACGATCTCAACATTTTCAGGTTTGTTCTTTAAGAGATCAATTGCCTTCTTGATATCTAATAATTTAAAATGTAATGCGATGTTTATTTCATCAAGGATTACAATATCATACTTTCCACTATTGATAGCTTTTTTAGAAAACTCAAATGCGTCGTTTACAAGGTCGATGTCCTCTTTACTTGGATTTTTAAAGTTCACAAATTTTGGTTTCCCAAAGGATACTATTTCAATATTCTCTATTTTTTCTATGGCAAAATGCTCTCCATATGTATTTCCCTGCTTCATGAACTGTATTATCATAGATTTTAGCCCACGCCCGGACGCCCTTAAAGTGAGACCAAAGGCAGCGGTGCTCTTACCTTTTCCATTACCGGTATAAACTTCAATTAATCCCTTCATAACGCTCTATATATTTTACATCTACTCATTTAAAAAATAAACTATAACTAAAAAATTGAGAATTTCTTAATTAAAAGCAAAGACGTTTAAATAGAAACAATCCCCTATTCTTCTTTAATGATAGAGTTTCTTGATGTTTCCAAATTCTTTGGTGACCACAAAGCTTTGGACAGTGCAACTATTAAAATAGAGGATGGGACAACTATAGGCATAGTTGGCCCAAACGGTGCTGGGAAGACTACTTTAATCAGGCTTCTTTGTGGAATTTTAAAGCCATCAAGTGGGCAAATAATAATTGATGGAATGGATCTCCAAAAACATCCGACAGAAATCAAAAAGAGCATAGGTTACCTCCCTGAAGAGCCTAATCTCTATGAGCGGCCAAAGGCAGGTGAGCTTTTAGAATACTTTGGGCTATTATATGGAGTTCCAAGAGAGAAAATTAATCAGAGAATTGATGAGCTATTAACCCTAGTCGGGCTATCCGATAGGAAGGATTGGAGGGTATCCTCTTTTTCCAAAGGTATGCGGCAGAGGCTTGCAATTTCAAGAGCCTTAATCCATGATCCCAAAATAATTGTTTTTGATGAGCCTACGATGGGTTTAGACCCGCTCACCTCTAGGAAAATCAGGGATTTTATAAAAACGCTGAAGAAGGATAAAACAATTATCCTATGCACCCACTATATGTATGAAGCTGAGCAGCTATGCGATAAAATAGCAATCATTGACAAGGGAAAAATAAAGGCCTACGATACCATTGAAAATCTCAAGAAGAGTTACATAAAAGAAAAAACGTTTAAGATTGGCCTAAAAAATATGAAGAAGGAAATTCTGGATAGGATCTCTCTCGATAAAAATCTTAAAGTAGAAGAGAAGGGAGAAAATTACCTTATCCTAAAGGCCCGGGGCTACGAAGATCTTAACTATGTTCTAAGGGAAGAAGTCATCTATTTTGAAGATTTAACGCCCTCCCTTGAAGATGTCTTTATTGAGCTGGTCGGTAGTAAAAATGATTAGGCATATGGTAAACTGGGAGCTTAGAAGGCTATTTAAAAATAGAAGATTCAAAATAGCTTTTACACTACAGCTTCTTGTAATCCTTCTTATAATCCCTCTTTTTGGTAGCTATGTAAAGGCCTTAGAAGAAGGAGGATTCTTCAATCTCTCTGTGGGGGGTAAAGGTTACCTCCCAATAGGAATCTCTTCAGAGAAGAATCCTCTGACCGACATCATTTCAGAAAACAAGAGATTTGATATTCTTTGGGTAGGAGAACAAGAAGGACTAGAATTATTAAGAACTGGCAGGATTTCAGCCTTTTTAGTTATAGAAAAGGACTTTGAAGAGAAAATTAGAAGTTATAGATCCTCAACAGTTGAAGTTTACATAAATAATCAGAATCCAAAGGGTGTTTCTGCCTATTCAGAGCTAAACACCATACTGCTTGGTTTTAGGGATGGGGCTATAGAAGCTAGAATCAGAGATTTATCGATTGCAGAGCCTAATATAGAACTTGTTTCCCAATCTCCGTCTAATAATACCCAAATTCCTCAAAGTCAAACTACACAAAACACCACGCAAGAGCAAACCATAGAAAATGTAACAGATACCCCGGATAGACCCGCTAATTTCCAGGAACAGATAGAAAGAACAAGAAAATCTTTTGAGGATGAACAAGGGGGCTACATAGTCCTACTAGTTCTTCTTTTGCCCCTTTTCTTAAGTGGAGGGATGCTAATTGACTTACTTATATCTGAAAAAGAGAGGAAAACTGGGGAAATGCTTTTGGCGCTTCCCATGAAAAGAGAAAGAATATTCTATTCAAAATTTATCTCTATCCTGGCAATAATATTGTTCCAGCTTTTATTCTGGGTGATAGTGCTTTACTATTTTGGGAGGATAACAAATCCTCTAATTATCCTGCCACTTACAATAACGGCGATACTGCTTCTCAGCATAACTGGCCTAATTGGAGTCTATTCAAAGAACTATAAGGATTCAGCCCTAATTGTCACTGTGACATTTACCCTCCTATTTTTCTTACTGTTTGGTACATCTACACTCTATGTTGCAGGACTAAAGGAGGCTGCTGCTATATCCCCACTGTCTCTTGTTATAGCAATTGAAAATGGTACATACTCGTTGAAAGAAGCCGCCATTTCTATATTGCCTTCCCTTAGCTTTTCCATTATTCTGATTTATTTGTCCACCGTTCTTTATAAAAAGGATGAGTTTTATTTTGGCCCCAGGCCCAGCATATCAGATCTTGTCTTTGAATTTGCTGGCAAACTAAGATTAAAGGACATAATTTTTAGCCCTTACTTAATAGCCCTTATTTTTGGTTTCATTGCCATTTTTATATCGATAATCTTTGAGATATTCTTTGGGATTATCACCCTCTATTTCACAGAATCAATATTTGTCATTCTGTTCCTATGGGCAACTATAGAAGAGTTATCAAAAAGTATAGGTATCTTTTCGGCTAAAAAATATTTTCCTTTGAAATGGTATGAAGGAATACTAGCAGGCATGACATCTGGCCTTGGATTTGCCCTTCTTGAGAATATTATCTTCACAGTCTTTGCACTTAATCTGTTCCCAGATTATGCGCTTAGGGTGTTTGTCACGAGAACCTTTCTCTCCGGTGGTATACATATTGTTTCGACCGGTGTTATCGGGATAGGAATTAGTGAGAGAAAATACCTTGTGCCTGCATTTATCGCAGGTATCCTGATTCACTTTATCTATAATATTACTATAATTTGGGGGGCGCTATGAGAAAAGAAGTAATATATCTTGCAGAAAAGGAGCTCAAAGACATATTACGGGAAAAGGTTTACATACTTGCATTTTTACTGCAGCTTTTCATAGTAATTGGTATAGTGTTGATTGGAACATCCTACGCCTATATCCAGACCTATGTTGAGGATCCAAACAGCCAGGGCACATTTTTAGTTTACTCTGAGGTGGAAGGATTTCCTAACTACTTAAACGATGAGTCAATTAAGAGTGTTGCTTTAAGAGATCCAGATTTTACTGGGGCCCTTCCTAGGGATATAGATGGCGTTATATGGGCTCTAGATGATAATTCTATCAAGGTGCTGCTAAAAAATCCGGCAAATTTTGGAGATTTATCAGAACCAATTAAAAGGGCCTATCTAAAGGCAAAGTTAAAGGGCGAACTCTCAGATGAAATTCTAAATCCCATGTCCATTGACATATATCCTAAAAATTACACCTATAATCTGGCCGACCTATTCTTTGTTGAGATAATGCAGACACTTCTAATCCCTCTTATACTACTTCTCCCGATATTTCTGTCCATGAACATTTTGTCTGATTCGATAGTTGGAGAAAAGGAAAGAAAGACTTTTGAAATATTGCTTGCTTCGCCATTAAAAAGAATAGAAATTATCCTCGGAAAGATACTGCCAACTTTTGCAATTTCAATTGTCCAGGTAATAATATGGGTACTAGTTCTAGGCACAAGAGGAATCTCAATTTTCAATATACCTCTGTTATTAGTATTCCTTTCAATAATCATGCTACTCTTATTTTCAATTTCTATAGTCTTTTCAAATATTTCCTCAAATATTACAGAGTCAAACCTTTTTCTTACTCTCTTCATGATGGTTGTGACCCTCGTTATGTTCGTGCCAATACCTTTAGAAAATCCAATATTAAAAGAGATTCTGAGTTACTCCCCAATTATCCCCTTAATTAAGATAGCTTCTAACCCTTCCATTGATCTATTGGAAATAGGAAAGTACATGGCTATTTATTCAGGATTTGCATTATTATCACTATTTATTGCACTAAAGGGAATCGCCAAAGATGAGAATATCAGATTATAAAAATTAGTTTTAAATTATGCCAATCCTAAAAAAAATATGGAATAATTTTATAAACATTAGAAACACTATTTATTTGGTGATTATTTGAAAGAAGTTAAAGTTGAAGATATTCAGAAGGAAATAGAAAAAGATATTGAAATGGGAAAAAATATGGTAGATGAAGGAAAGAGGCTTTTAGAAGAAGGTAAGCACAAGCTCAATGAAAGTAAGTCAAGAATTAGAGACTTAGGGGACGAGGCGGGAGTAAAACTAAAAGATTTTGAGGAGAAGCACCAAGATGATATTGATTATGTAGTGAAAGAATCTGAAAAAGCCCTTCAGGAAACAGAAATATTTATCAGAAAATACCCAGTTATGAGTGTATTCGCAGCTTTAGGATTTGGATACCTTCTAGGAAAAGTAATGAGAAAGTAAGTGGGACAATGGTAGAAACAATGCCGCTAAACAAGCTCGTTGAATTACTAGTAAAGTATATTGGGGTCTACGTAAAGCAGGGCGCCTCTGATACTATTGGGGAAGCAATAAAAGAGCCCATGAACAGACTCAAAAAAACTCTTTTCTTGACAGTTGGTTCTGCGATACTCGCTTTCTCTGGGGTAGTGGCTCTTTTCATTTCGCTAGTATTCTTCTTGAAAAATGTTCTTGGTAGCTATATGATGGCCTTTTTGATTGTCGGGGTAATACTAGTTATTGTAGGGGCAATAGTAGGATACGGGGGGTATACTTATGGAAGAAAGGATAGAAAGACAAGACATTGAAAAGTTATTAAAGGAAATAAAGATTAGAATGGGTTCTGAGGAAGATCTGTTAGGGATTATTGAAAAGCATCCAGTCCCTGTCCTTCTTACCGCTTTTGGGATTGGCGTTATTCTATCACAAATAGACGATTACCTGATTGAAAAGGTAGAAACTGGAAAAAGCTGTCCCGCTATTGAAGGAATTATGAAAGTTGGACTGCCTTTTTTAATGAAAAAATTTATTAGATAGATTACCTATCAAAATAAATGCTCTTGCTTGAAACAGACAGTGGTATCCCCATGACTACATCGCCTTCAATGAGTCGCATCTCCATTGCTGTTGCGCCAATTGAGTACATTATCCTGTTGTCAAGATTTAGGATTTGAGCGGTCTTTGATGCACTGCCTAGTGCTATACCAAGATCTACCAAAGCAAACGCACATACAGGTGCAAAATAATCATTTATTTTTTTCTTTTCTGGGATTGTATCGCAGTTATACCCACACATCCCGCAATTTAGGCTAAGAGGAGGCTTTGCACTTACGCCAATAAGAACGATTGCATCTGATTCTAATACATTTTTTGAATCTCTATGGAAAAATTTTAGGCCTTTTTTATCCCCATACACTTTCATTTTTTCAACTAGCTCTCTGTGATCCTTACTACCCTTGAAGATTGTTTTTGTTACTATATCATCCACACCCTTACCCTTGGGCGCAGTGATTGCAGCTATTTCAATCAGGCCAGCGGCTGCCTTTATACTTTCATTTATTTCTTCCGACATATACACACCTTAAATATTCTCAAGTATGCTTATACCATTTGACTTCAAAACTTCTATTGATTTCTTTATGTCAGTTACTTTTAGGATCAATATGGCCTTTTTTTCTATTGTAGTTATAAATGCATAAGCGTATTCAATGTTAATTGATGCCTCACTTAGAAGTGTAGCTATTAGCCCCATGGACCCGGGTTTGTCCTCCATAAGAACCCCTAGTACTTCTCCTTTTCTAAAGGACATCCCAGCATCTTTCAAAAGCTTAGTTGCTTTTTCGTTGTTGTCAGTTATCATTCTTACAAGACCGAATTCTCCTGCCTCGACTAGCTGTAACGCTCGTATATCAACGCCATTCTTTCCAATAATATTACAGAGCTCTGCAAGTCTCCCTTGTCTGTTATCGATAAAAACACTTATCTGTTCTAGCATTTCAACACCTACATATCCTTCCTTAAATCAATTACTCTTTTTACTTTTCCCTCAGGTCTTGGTATCTGGCCGGGCTCGACTAGTTCAACATCAACGTTTAGGCTTAACATCTCAAAGAGCCGTTTCTTAATTTCTTTTTCAAGTGTTATAAGTTCTGATATACTGTCTGAGAAAATTTCATTTGTAACTTCAACTTTTATCATGAGGCTGTCTAAAATGTCCCTATCGACTATGATCTGGTAATGGTCGCCAACGCCTTTTAACGCCATTAGGACCTCTTCTATCTGGCTTGGGAAAACATTTACCCCCTTTACAATTAGCATATCGTCGCTTCTTCCTGCAATCCTCCCAATTCTAGGGTGTAACAATCCACAAGCACATTCTTCCCATGTTGTCCAGGATAGATCTTTTGTTCTATACCTCATAACTGGCATTGCCTCTCTTTGTAAGGTTGTAAAAACTAGTTCACCCTTTCCTTCACCATCTACATCAGTCTTATTTCCGTCTTTATCAATTGTCTCAACTATAAAGTGATCAGACCACGTGTGAAGCCCGTTATGCTCAGAACACTCAATACCAACACCAGGCCCGCAAAGCTCGGTGAGCCCGTATATATCGAAGGCTTCAAGGCCGAGGCCTTTTTCTATCCTCTTTCTCATATTTTCTGACCAAGATTCTGCGCCGAATACCCCTCTCTTCAAAGATAGCTCATCGATCTTTAGGTCGGTGCCTTTGATAACTTCTGAAAGCATTAATGCATATGAGGGTGTGCAGGCAAGTGTAGTTGTTTTCATGTCCTTTAGCATCTTAATCTGCCTCATAGTATTTCCGCTGCTTGTAGGGATTACTGCAGCACCCAATCTTTCCGCGCCGTAGTGAAGCCCCAGGCCCCCTGTGAATAGTCCATATCCATAACTAACTTGAACTATATCTTTATGGGTTGCACCAACCGTTTCAAGGCACCTCTTAGTCAACTCAGCCCATAGTTCGATATCCCTCTTAGTATATGGCACCACCGTTGGAATACCAGTCGTGCCTGAAGAGGAATGGAATCTAACAACATTGTCAATGGACGTGGCTATCAGGCCATATGGATAATGATGTCTTAGATCTGCTTTTGATAGGAAAGGGAGTTTGGATATATCGTCCAATCCTTTGATATCTTCAGGTTTTACCCCTGCTTCTTTCATTTTTTGTTTGTAGTAAGGGAGATTATCCCATGAATATTTGACATTTTTAACAAGGAGTTTTCCTTGGGATTTCCTTATCTCTTCAATCTTTTTTTGCAATTAATCCCTCCAAGAAATTATAACTGAACACGACCTCTTAATTTGAGTATATATTTTTATCGCATCGCTTATGCCACATTAGACAAAGCTTTTAAAAAACCTTACGGTCATGAATTTAAGAGAATATGTCAGAACAAAATCTTATCCCTTTTAAAGCAAAAAAAAACTTTAGCCTTGCTAATAAGGCTTATGAAGCAGGAAGGGATTATGAACTTCATTTTCTGGAAGTTGAAGTTTTAATAAATGAAGGATTGGCGGATATAATACCCTTAAACTCTGTAAATTATAGGAAAATGTTAAAGGAAGAGGGCTCCTCCGAAAAAATGTTAGAATTAGGCGAAAATTTTTATGCCTTTGCGAGAATATCTCAACGATATCTAAAAGATAGGGGCAATCTATCGGAAATGGACAAAAAGGCATATAGTGACAGTGCGGCTGCATTAAGAAACTTCCTAAGATTTAGGACTGAAAAGATTTTAAAAGCACTGTTAATAGAAAATCAAAAAATTGAAGTTAATGACTCAGAGTTAGTTTTCATTTCATTGATTGGTGGAGAGATATCAAAGTGGATAAGATTTAGCGAGAGCATAGTAAAGGGAGAAAAATATGAAGTATTCCAATGAGGAAGTTGTTGATAGATTCAAAGAGTTCTACGAAGCTTACCCTGATGTGAGTGAGCCCAAGTACAAAAAGTTAATAGACAAAATGAAGATGGAAGGAAAGAGCTCCCTTTATATCGATTTTGATGATATTATTGATTTTGACTTTGATCTCTCAGAACAACTTTTGAAGGAGCCAGAACAGATTTTATCGGGGCCAAGTATAGCTTTAAAAGAAGTTTATGGTGCTGAAACTGATAAAAGACTCACGGCCAGATTTGTCGATTTGCCCTCAACTGAGAAGATTGATATCAGAGATATCAGGGCGGTACACATTAATAAATTTATCCAGGTTGAAGGTGTGGTAAGGAGAACTACAGAAGTTAAACCTGAAGTGATTGAGGCTGTGTTTAGTTGTGAAAGGTGTGGGGAGTATCTCACCATTATGCAAGATTCACCAATTTTTAAGACTCCTGTCACCTGTTCAAATCCGGCTTGCGGAAGAAACGGCCCTTTCAAGCTGGTAAAGGCTTATTCAAAGTTTGTTGATTGGCAAAATATAAAGATTCAAGAGAAACCTGAGAAATTAAAAGGGGGTCGATTGCCATGGATTATGGATTGTATAATCAAGGACGATATAGTTGATACCGCTCAGGCCGGAAATGTGGTAAATATAGTTGGTATTTTAAAAACAGTTCAGGAACACTGGCCCAAGGGTGGGGGCAAGAGAACGACCTTCAATAAATCGATAGAAGTAAACAGTATTCAGATAAAGGAAAAGGACATCCAAGATTTGGAACTATCGGAGGAAGATGAAGAAAAAATATTGGAGCTAGCTTCTGATCCTAAAATTTGTGAAAATATAACAAATTCTATTGCCCCTTCAATTTTTGGAAATCAGCATGTGAAGTATGCTGTTGCATTACAAATGTTCTCAAGTGAAGCAAGAGTGCTCCATGACGGAACAAGAATAAGGGGAGATTCACATATACTCCTTGTTGGTGATCCTGGTGTTGCCAAATCACAGATTCTTAAATATATTAATCTTGTTGCGCCAAGGTCAATCTACACAAGCGGTAAAGGGACTTCTGCTGCTGGGCTTACTGCTGCTGTAATAAGGGATGAAGGCTCAGGTAGTTTTGCGCTTGAAGCAGGCGCTCTTGTTATTGCAGATAATGGTATTGCCTGTATAGATGAGATTGATAAAATGTCTAATGAAGACCGTTCTTCAATTCATGAGGCCATGGAACAACAAACTATTTCGATTGCTAAAGCGGGTATTATTGCAACTTTAAACGCGAGGGCTTCTATACTTGCGGCTGCAAATCCAAAGAGAGGCAGGTTCGATAGCTATAAGCCGCTTGGAGAGCAAATAGACCTTCTCCCCACCCTTCTTTCAAGATTTGACTTGATTTTTATATTGACAGATAAACCAAAGGAAAGTGAGGATAAAAAAATTGCAGAGCACATATTAAAACTTCATTCAAATGAAAAAGATTCAATAATACCTATATTGGAAACTGAGGATATACGGAAATATGCCATTTATTCAAAAAAGACCATTAGGCAGATAACTTTAACAGACGAAGCAAAAAACAGGCTTTTGGAGTTTTATGTCAGTATCAGAAAGAAAGGTGAAGAAAAGAATACCCCGATTCCTATCACCGCAAGACAACTTGAATCGCTAATAAGATTATCAGAAGCAAGAGCTAGAATGAGATTATCAGATAAAGTTATGGTCGAAGATGTTGAGGATATTATTAAGCTATATATGAAATCAATTGAGGAGACAGGCAAAGACCCAGAAACTGGAGAGATGGACATAGACATGATTATGACTGGCAGACCAAAATCCCAAAGGGATAAAATAACTGTAATAATGGATATCATTTCTAATTTAGATAAGAAGAGTAACAATGAAGGTGCGCTTACAAGTGAAGTCTATGAAGAAGCTAGGGCAGAAAACATCAGTGATTCGTTTACCCGTAAGATAATTGATGAGTTAAAACAGAAGGGAGACGTATATGAGCCAAGGCCTGATAGGCTAAAATTGACTCTATTATAGGAGATCTTAATGTACAACAGAGGGAGAAACTCAGAAGTATCATTGGTAAAGAAATTATGGGAAAACGGATATGCCGCCCTTAGGATGCCTGCTTCAGGAAGGGGCCAGTTGTACCCCCACCCAGATATCATCGCAGGTAATGGAAAGAAATATCTTGGGATAGAAGTAAAGATAAGGGCAGATGAAAGATGCTATTTCAAAGATGAAGATGTTGAAAAGCTAAAGGAGTTCTGTAGTACATTTGGTGCTGTTCCATATTTTGCCGTGAGATTTGTCAGAAGATGGCGATTTTTTGAAGTAAATGATTTAGAAAAAACACCAAGTGGATATAGGGCTTCGTTTGAAAAAGGTCAAGAATTCTCTAAAGTTATAGGGGACGAAAATGATCGTTAGGAATGTAGGACCAGATGATATACACACAGTTATAGAGTTAGAATACCAAAACTTTGATTACCCTTACCCCCCCGAAACAATAAACTTTCTATACGAATCTCACAGAGATACTTTTCTTGTGGCAGAAAAAGATGGAGATGTCATTGGATTTGTCATAGGTATGGTGCAGAAAAGAGAGGGCCATGTGCTGGTAATTGCTATAAGAGATGATTATAAAAAAAAAGGCATAGGAACTTTTCTTATGAAAAAATTGATCGATGTCTACAAAAAAAAAGGTATAACTCGATTAAAACTTGAAGTTAGGGTCAGCAATGTTGCGGCACTATCAATGTACAGAAATCTTGGATTTAAGATTACTAACAGACTAAAACACTACTATGAAAACGGAGAAGATGGATTCCTTCTAAGAAGAGAAAATCCTTAAGTTTGTTTTTCCTTGCCAACGTATTTTATCTTTTTTAGTGGCCCTTCATAATAAATCTCAATTTCCTTTTCAAGGTACTCATAAAGGTATCTCTCTACAGTACTTCTGGGAATTCTTGTTTCATTTACAAGTTCCTGGATAAAGTAATCCTTACCTGATTTAGTTCTATCTTTAAGAAGATTTCTAATATAATCAATTCTCTCGTTTCTCAATTCAAATTGTTTTCTCCAACCCACATTTATCACCATCGATTACATATATTGAACGATTAATCTTTAGTTATTAGTATTTAGTTACTCTTACTATATAAAGTTTTCGGTAATTAAAAATAGTAATTGAGATTTAATATAGCATTCTATTGGCTAATAAAACTAATTATAATGAATAACATTAGAAAATAAATATCAATTCTATTGATGAACAATAGAAAAAATCAAAAACTAATTTAAAATATTCTTTTCAAAGATTAAGCCAAAAAATGCCCAAAAGATTTATTTAGGGTTTGTATATCTGTTCTTTCGTGGATAACATGTTTAAAAATATTGTCATTGTAGGGACAGGTTACGTTGGGATTCCTGTTGCCGCTATGTTTGCCGATAAAGGTTTTAATGTCGTCGGGATCAACAGAACGAAAAAAAAAGTGGACCTTATAAACAAAGGGTTATGCCCCATAGAAGGAGATGAACCAAACCTAGCTGAGCTTATACAAAAAGTTGTAAAGAGTAAAAAACTTGTCGCAACTACAGACTATTCTGCATGTAAAACTGCAGATGCAATATTAATCTGTGTCGATACTCCTTTTGATTCTGATAAATGGGAGCCAAAGTATGATTCATTGAAATCTGCCCTAAAGAGTGTTGCTGAAAATATGTCAAAAAACTCATTGGTCATTGTAGAATCAACTATAGCCCCGACAACTATGGAAACTTTAGTACAGCCAATCCTAGAAAATACTTCAAAGATGAAAGCGGGCAAGGATTTCTTGCTTGGTAACTGCCCTGAGAGGGTAATGCCTGGAAAACTTCTTTATAACATCGAAAATCTGTCCAGAGTATGTGGAGGGATAAACGAAGAAACAAGGGAGCGAATGCTTTTACTTTATTCATATATTGTCAAAGGAGAGCTTTACCCGACAGACTGTATTACCGCTGAAGTTGTAAAAACAGCAGAAAACGCCTACAGGGATGTTGAGATAGCTTTTGCTAATGAAGTTGCATTGATCTGTGAAAAACTTGGGATTAATGTCTATGAAGTTAGGGAATTAGTAAATAAAGCACCATACAGGAATATGCATTTACCAGGTGCCGGAGTTGGCGGACACTGCCTCCCAAAAGACTCACTATTACTTTCTTATGGGGTAAAAGGTATACTAACCCCTGAGCTTATGATACTTGCAAGAAATCTAAACAAAAAGATGCCTTCCCATACTGCAGGACTTTTGATAGATGCCCTAAAAGAAAAAGGAATGGATGCCAAAGGCAAAAAGATTACAGTCTGTGGATTTGCCTACCTAGAGAATTCTGATGATACCCGAAACACCCCCTCCTTAGGTGTAATTAATGCACTAAAGGAAAAGGGTGCGATTGTTGAGGTTCATGACCCCTTTGTCAAAAGCTTTGAAGGGCTTGAAATAAAAAAGGATTTTTACAGTTGTGTAAAAGACTCAGATGCCCTTGTGTTTGTCACCGCACACTCTGAATACAGAAATCTCGATCTAAACAAAATCAAGAAATTGATGAAAACTCCAATAATAATTGACGGAAGAAATATCTTTGATAAAGAAGAAATGATAAAAAAAGGATTCCTTTACAAAGGTGTTGGAAAAGGATAAATTAAATTTTTATTATTTTATTATTCATATAAGAATCTATTGCCGAGATTGCAACTTCAAGCGCATGAAGGCCTTCCTCACCTGAAACTGGAGGGGCTGTGTTCTTTTTTAGATAATTGATAAAACAATCAAGTTCTATTGCCAATGGCTCTTTTCTCTCAATCTTCGCATTCTTTTCCCACTCTTTGTCAAATAAAACAAGCTTCTGCCCAATATAATCAACTTCGGCTATGCCTTTATCTGCGACAACGGTAAGGCTCCTCACTTTATGCGGGGTATGCCAGTTGGTATCAATTAACCCTGTGCAAGTATTTCCAAAGGTCATGAGAATTGTCGCAAAGTCCTCAAAAGGGTGTATTCTTTTGCCGCCTGTTGCGTATACCGTTTTTACTTTTTCTTCCAGTAAAAAAGACATTATGTCAATATCATGAACACCTAAATCAATAATAATCCCGACATCTCTTATTCTAGGATTGTAAGGCCCGACCCTCTTTGAAGACATTGTGACAACTTTTCCAAGCGTGTCATTTTTTATTAATTCCTTTAGCTTTTGAATAGCTGGATTAAACCTTTCGATGTGGCCAACTGAAAGTTTTATATCTTCTTTCTTGGCCTTGTCAATTATTTCCTTACCATGTTCAACAGTATCTGCGATGGGTTTTTCGACTAAGACATCAACGCCGTTTTCTATAAGATAGTCGCATACGGTCTTATGGAGTTTTGTTGGAACAGCCACTACAGCAGCATCTATACCTTCTTTTACAAGCTCTTTGTAATCTAAAAATCCTTTAGTGTTAAAAGTGTCTGATAATTCAGCAACTCTTTTTTTGTCAATGTCAGATATGCCAACTAGCTCAACGTCCATCGACGCAAGATTTCTTATGTGGTGACCCCCCATAACTCCGGCGCCTACTACTCCAATCTTAATCATTTGAATTCCTCAAAGAAAGAAACGATATGTTCAATCTCTTCTTTTTTTAGTAATGGGTGAACAGGAATGGATATAACTTCCTCTGCAGCTTTTTCTGTTTCTTTTAGTTTATCCTTGTAACCAAGTTCAATGTATAAGGGCTGCTTATGTAGAGGCATTGGGTAGTAAATCCCATAGCCTATACCGGCTTTTTCAAGACCTTGAATTACCTCACCCCTTCTGCCATCTTTTATTCTCAAAGTATACTGGTGAAAAACATGCTCATTATTTGGATTAGTTTTTGGGCATTGCAAGTAGTCTATTTTGGATAATTTTTTTGAATAATACTCTGCATTTTTTTTTCTAGTTTTATTAAATCCGTCAAGTTTGTTCAGCTGACAAATACCGATAGCCGCACAAATATCGGTCATCCTAAAGTTAAATCCCAGTGTATCATAATAGTACCTTTTCTCCTGCCCATGGTTTCTAAACTTTCTTGCTTTTTCATATACTGATTTGTCATTAGTTGTGATCATTCCGCCTTCTGAAGTTGTCATATTTTTTGTTGGATAGAATGAAAAGCATCCGGTACCAAATGAACCCACCTTTTTCCCGTCAAATTTTGCCCCGTGTGCTTGGGCAGCATCTTCTATCAAGATTAGATTATGATCCTCACATAATTCATTTATTGCCTTTAGATCTGCCGCTTGCCCGTATAGGTGGACGGGCATTATTGCCCTTGTCTTTTTAGTAATTTTGTCTTCTATCAAAGAAGGGTCTAAATTAAAGGAATTTGGATCTATATCAACAAAGACTGGTTTTGCACCTGTGAAAAGGACAGAGTTGGCCGTTGCAACAAAGGTAAACGAGGTAGTTATGACCTCATTTCCCTTCCCTATACCATTTGAAAGGAGGGCAACATGCAAAGCTGTTGTTCCATTAGAGGTAGATATTGCATATTCTGTTCCGATATAATCTGCAAATTGTTTTTCAAATTCATCGACTTTTTTTGATTGGGCAATATTTCCAGTCGTTAATACAGATTTGACTGCTTCTATTTCCACTTGATCTATAGATGGTTTTGCAATAGGTATCATTTTTATTCCTCTAAAAGTCCATAGTCGTCTTTATTCAAATAAAAGGTAGTCTTGCATACTATGCATTCCATTAAAACTTTATCTTTCTCGTCACCAATTTTGACTGCTTTTCTACCACATTTGCAGACAAAACCTTTGAGCTTTGCAGGATTTCCGAACACAAGCCCATATGGTGGAACATTCTTTGTAACTACTGCACCTGAACCCACCATAGCATATTCTCCAATAATATTTCCACATATTATTGTAGCATTAGCACCAATAGAAGCACCTTTCTTAACAAGGGTATTAACTAGCTCCCAGTTACTGTTGAAAGCTCTTGGATATAAATCGTTTGTAAATGTCATGTGTGGGCCCAAAAAAACATCATCTTCGACTTCAACGCCATGATAGACAGAAACACCATTCTGGATCTTAACATTGTTCCCAATCTTCACATCGAAGTCGATGTAAACGCACTTGCTTATAATGCAGTTCTCGCCTATTTTTGCCCCTTCCCTAATCTGTGATTGATGCCACACTTTGGTATTTTTACCAATTATAGCACTTTTAGAAATTTCAGCAGTATCATGAACAAAGTAATCTGCCATAGAAAAATAGTATAATAAAAAGAATTTAAAATTATCTGATGATTATCTTGGTAAAACGTACAATACCCCGGCTATGCCAGACAGAACAGAAAACAAGTAACATAATAATATGGCTTTTTTTTCAGTCATAGGAAAATAGTAAGGTAAAAACCATTTCACGGTAAGATTATTCGGAACGTGAAGTATTCCATTTTCGTCTACTTTTCCAAATTTGATGTGGGGATATCCACGTATTTTCCAGTAGACAAACATTAAGAAGTTGATTATATGGGGTATTAGTATTATTACTCCAAATATCTCCATATTCTGGAATATTATAAATCCCCCAAGTGCCCCTCCAATCATAAGAGTGCCGATATTGCCTAAGAATATCCTTGAAGGGTATTTATTGAAGTACATGAAAGCTATCATTGCCCCCAGTATCGGTGCGACATAAATAAGACCCATATGCCCGTATTTTATGAAAGATGCAATCGCAGAAAATGCCAAGAGAATTGTAGTAGTCCCTCCAGAAACTCCGTTAAATCCTGAGTGCATGTTTACTAAGTTAGAAACGACCATGACATAGAGGGGGGCTATGATATACGAAAATAATATCCCAAGTTCTATCTCTATGAATATAAGTGAGAGATTTGTATCAAGATTTAGAAGTGCTATCGGGAATGCTAAAAAGAAGGGGACTATGAGTTTTATTTTCCGCCCCACATTCACTAGATCATCCACCAACCCAAAAATAGCATAAATAAAAATCACAAAATAAAATATCAAAAGTTCCTCAATCTGTGGGAAAAAAAGCTGGATTATAATCAAAGAGGATAGAACCCCCATGAGTATAGGAAGACCCCCCATAGTTGGAACAAGAGTTTTTTTAGTTTTATAGTAATCTTTTACAACGTGGCCTTCTTCTAAAAATTTCTGGATAAATCTAGGTATCAAAAAAAAGGTAACTAAAAAACTGACAATTATAGAAATAAAAAAAGTTAAGTAAGTTTGCATAGTACCAGCTTTTATCTTAGTATTCTATAAATCTTTACATAACCATTATCGTATACAAGATTATAGTTTTGAAGACCACCCTCATAAACAATAAGTCTTGAAAATAAAGTATCTTTTATAGTTTCAGGCATCATAATAGCGTTTTGTGGAGTGATGTAAATTATCTGCGGTATTGATTGGAAAGTATACTGAACATTTTCATATACATAGTTCTTGTCATTTGGATTTTCAATGACAAAGTTTGAAACACCATAACGCTGATTATTCTGCTCTATGTAACAGTAAGTATTTGTCTCGCCAGTGACCAAGAAAAGTCTAGTTGCGCCGCTTTCATATACATATGTAGTTGCATTGTTCAATTTAGATGTGCCTTTGAAATAGAAATAAGCAGTCCTAAACGTATCCCTTCCTATAACACTATTAAGTACGCTAGTTTTAACTAAAAGACTCTGGTCTACAAGAACATAATTCATCCTAAAATTATTTCCTGTTGCCCTATATGCTTGCTGCTCCATTGCTGTAATCTTCTGAATACCGGTGGAATCTGTAGCGCCAAGGAACTCTCCGAATCCACTTATCCATGGATCCATTCCGCTTCGCATACCATCTGATATTGTTCTCCTTCCCCCGACTGTCTGTATCCAGTATCCATAATCCCACCAGTTGCAGACTATCTCTTCCTGGGGGGTATTCTCGTTTAACCACAGGAGTGCAGAGAGCCAGTTGTCATCAAGGTGGGGGGATTGAGAAGTTCTATATGGAATTGAACCGCCATATCTCTGATCCAAAGGATTATAGAGAGACAGAGAACTGAATATAATAAGAGCAATTATAGTAATTGGAACTGCCTTTTCTTTTGAAAACCTGTTTGTAAAAAAGTCATAAACTCCCAGAAATCCATATCCTGCGATTATTGCAAAGGTAATGCCTCCAAAAAATGCATTTCTTAGCATCTGGTAAGACATGAAAGTATTAAATGCAAAAGCTGACAAAATAAAGAGAGTTTGTTTGGCATTTTTATTATTAAGAATCTGGGATACCCCATATACTACACCTATTGCCGCCATTATCGGGAATAAGTAAAATTTATCCAAAAAGTCAGAGAATGTACTTGACTGACCCTGGCCGGATATTCCGCTGATATCGATACTCTTGAATAGATATCCCAATATGTTGTAGTTTAGCACAAACTCGGCTATTGCAATAAGGATGACAGAAAGCACTGCCATAAAAGCAATGTAATATCTCCTGTCTTTTGCAAAATACCCGGATAAATTAATGATGGATGCAAATCCCAATCCTAGTAGCGCAAGATAAATTCTAAGTGACTCCAATTTATAGGGCGGTATCAAAAAATTGGCGTAAATCAATGAAACAAGGCAAACCCCTACCAATACCCACATATCAATGTCTTTTAGAATTTTATCTTTGAGTGTAAGATTTTTGATTTTTTTAGTTTCTTTGATGAAAGGTTTGAAAAGGACATAAGTTGCAACTATTAATGGTATAAAGAAGAAATTACCAAATGTGTTTGCATACAATATCAACACAATAAGGGAGAGCGCCCCATATAATATAATTTTGTTTCTTTCCTTTTCTTTCATGATAAACATGGCTAACAGCATGAAAAGGATAAAGAAGAATGAGCCGACTGTGTCCTTCCACAAACCCCCTCCAGCAGTCCTGTATATATAAGCAGGCATTATTGCAAGGAAGAAAGAGGATATAACTGCGACATATTTATTTCCCCATGCTTTTAATGCAACAAAGTATATTAAAATTGCACCTATTACCCCTATGAATATCGGGAGATACATATGGACTTTTAGGAGATCGACACCAGTTACCCTTGATATCATTGAGGTCAATATAGGAAGACCTTGCAAATCTTCTGCCACAAATGATCTGACAACTGTTGGTGCCATTGGATCTATCTCAGGGAGCCCCCCAGATAGGTAGTAAGCGGCTTCCCTTAAGAAGAAATAGGGGTCATACCCCAATAACCTGTTAAATCTTAGGGGCCAAGATCTCATAAAATATCCAATAACTGCAGATAGTGCGAGACCTATAATGATAAGATAATTATCATAACTATTAATTCCCTTAAAAGAAAATTTTTCTTTACTAATGATTTTTTTATCTTTTTTCCCTTTAGACTTGACCATAAAAATCTCCCTACTTAACTCGTTTGAAAATAATTTAAATAATTAACTGAAAAAAAGAATATAAAAATAAAAAAGAATTAATTCTTCCGCCTTCTGAAGTAGTAATAGACTAATGCGGCCGCACCCAATACCCCAGGAAACTCAAATCCAGGTACGCCTTTGATAGGTGAGCTTGATTCTTGCTCAACTGTGACATAGATTACATCTCTGTCTGTTTCTCCGTTGTTATCTGTTACGACTAAAGTCACTTTGTAAACACCGGGTGTTGCATATGAGTTAAGAGGTTCCTTTTCATCTGAATCCCTGTCGTCTCCAAAATCCCAAGAATATTTTGTTATTGTTCCGTCAGGGTCTGTTGATCCAGAAGCATCAAAATGAACTGCCTCGCCAACTTTTACTTTAACATCGTTTCCCGCATCTGCTTTTGGAGGTTTATTTGTTGTAACCGGTGGCGTAGTTGAATCTTCTGTGATTATGGCAATTGCTGTATCGGTATTTGTGGCCCCGTTGTTATCTGTAACTGTTAGTGAAACAGTATATGTACCAGGAGAGGAGTATACATGACTTACTATTGATCCAGCTGAACTACCCCCATCGCCAAAGTCCCATGCATAGCTAACTATTGTTCCATCTGAATCTGTAGAGCTAGAGCCATTAAAACTAACAGATTGCCCAACTTTAGAAGTTTTGTTGGCACCTGCATTTGCCTGCGGGAGGCTATTTGAAGGTGTTGTGGCAACAGTTAAAGTTTGAGTACGCTCGTTATTAGATTCGTTTTCCTCTGAAACTGTATTTAAGGGATCTATACCAACTTTGACAGTTGTAGAGCCTTCCGGAAGTATTAATGTTGGAAAATTAACTGTAGCAGAGGTTCCTGCAGGTAAATTAACTGATCCTGTTCCATCAAATTTTGTAACTCCGTTAAACCATATCTTTAGTCCAACTTCTCCACCGTAATCGCCGGCACCACTGTTTGCAATAGTGACAACTACCATATTGGATATGGCTTTCTCAATATTTGTTATTTTAAGGTCAGGTTTGCTAGCAGGAGTGGAGTAAAAGTAAAGAAGTGTCGGATTATTAAAAACGATCCTCTCATATGCCCCATCATTGTCTGTTGCTGTCCCAAATTCTATTCTAAACTGTAAATTATTCTTTCCAGAAGCAACTGCATTTGCCAGTTCAGATTTAACATCCATCACGTCACTCGGAGGAGAACTTCCAGACCATACTGTAGACAATCTTGGCCCATTGAAATCTGAAACAGTTAAACTAGTTCCATAATCTACATTATACACCCTCAGACTGCCAAGAGTAGCAAATGGAGCACCTCCAACTATAGAATTATCGGTCAAGCCAAGTGTTGCAGACGTTATTGTTGCACCCGCAGGAATACCGGAAATATCAAAACTCAAGAACCCTTTGACTTGAAGATTACCGTTTTGATCACCTGCTGAATATGTTCCAGAAGGGTACATAGTTCCACTACTAGTCATGCTTCCGCTTAGTGAAGCATCAGGCTGATGTAATAACAAAGGAATTAATGGAATAGGCTCAATAATAAATGGCGCACTTGTAGATGTTGTAAGAAGACCTAAAAATAAAGTTATTGCTAAAATTAAAGATATTATTTTCGTTTTGTTTTTCATAATTTCACCTATATTATCCCATTATTATTATAAAAAGGAGATATTTAAATCTTATTATAGGCTTATCATGATTTTAATTTCTTAGCTGCAGTCTTTAGAGCAATCAAAATACTCTTTTGAGGCATTATCGTAACTACTGGGATTGTAACGACTTTTTCTACAATCGAACTTACTATTGGAGCACATACCAAGGCACTTGCACCATCCCTTTCTGCCCTAATAGACTGGATGAATACTTCCTCGATGCTAGTTGCAGGATACTCCTTTATCAGATATTTGTTTTCGTTATCTGAAACATAACTCTCGTCAAGCAAGTTGAGAACGGACCTTGAGGCAATCAATGCGATGAATTTATTGTTTTTTTCTTCCCCTTCTTTTAGCACTTCATGAATCTTTCTTAGTGTTTTGAGGTTTGGTTCCCTGTCCCCAGAAAAAATCTTATATATAGTTGGAAGTGGTATCCCAGAAATATCAGAAAAATTTTTGATGCTCCCGAAGCTTTTTACTAAAAGTGACTCCAATTCAACTTTAAATCTATCATTAGTAAAAAAAATGATCTCTTTTAATCTTTCTGCTTCTGTATACCCCAACTTATCACTTAATGTATATTGATAGACCTTATATTTATACTTTTGGGTAATAATTTTATACGATAATAGAAAAATTTATAAATTAGAATAATGATTACTATACAGGTGAATTAAATGAAAAAAATATTTGCTATAATAGCTTCTATCTTAGTTGCTTCGACACTCCTTCTAGGATGTGTAGGGCAAGGGACAGATGATACCAAAAAAATGACCGAACTTAGAATAGGTTATCAGCCAAGTACCCATCAGATTGCAGAAATGGTTGCAATGGACAAGGGATGGTGGCAAAATGACCTTAAGAAGTACGGGATTGAAAAAGTAACTGACTATGAATTTCCTTCTGGACCCCCAGAGATGCAGGCAATGCTAGGTGGGCAGATTGATATAGCCTACGTAGGTGCTACACCTCCAATACCAGCAATTGATCAGGGCTTAGATGCCAAAATAGTTGCGGCTGCTCAAACACAGGGATCAGATATAGCAATATGGCCAGAAAGTAACTATACCGGGCCTTCATTTTTAATTGGGAAAAAGATTGGTACATTTCCTCCAGGCTCAATACAGGACATGGTACTAAAGAAATGGCTAGTCGACAACGGAATAGATGTTTCTAAAGTTGATATTAAGGCCATGGGGCCAGGAGATGCAACTACAGCTTTAGCAGCAAAGCAAATTGATGCAGTGTTCTTACCACAGCCTTCACCTGCACTTTTAGAAATAGAGGGTAGTGGGAAAAGTGTAGTTAAATCCGGAGAAATGTGGCCAGGTCATGCCTGTTGCGTACTTTTAGTCAGCGGGAAACTGATGAGGGAGAATCCAGAGCTTGTAAAGGAGATAATAAATATCCACATCAAAGCCACTGAATATATAATCTACAATCCTGAAGAGGCTGCAGAAATAGCTTCAAGAAAACTGGGATTGAGCAAAGAAGTCGTCTTGTATTCTATGAAAAACTCTGACACCACATATATTCACAACCCACACAACATAGTAACTTACATGGAAGCATACGCGAAAGAACACTATGAGCTAGGATACACAAAAAAACTTCTTACTGTAAACGACCTAATAGATACAAAACTATACGACGAAGCCACTAAAAAATAAAGGATAAATATTTAAATTAATTTTTTACTTTTTGTTCAAATGAATGGATACGATAATTTTCTAAAAAAATATAGGATTTATACTATAATCTCCTTAGGCGTAGCAGTTGCCATATGGCAGATTATTGCGGTTCTTATAGTAAAAAATTCGTTTATTCTACCAAGTTTCACGGAAACAATCACATCCCTATATAATTTAGTGGCGAGTACGGAGATATTCGCTGATTTATTAATAAGTTTATACCATTTTGCAATAGGAATGTTCTTTGCGATTATTTTTGGAATACCTATTGGGATGGCGATGGGGTGGTTTAGGAAAATAGACTATCTAATGGACCCCTTAATCGAATTTTTAAGGCCAATACCTCCACTTGCCTGGATACCTTTTGCAATAGTCTGGTTTGGACTGACTCACCAGTCTGCAGGATTTATTATTTTTATTGGGGCATTTTTCCCAATACTTACCAATACATATTCGGGATTTAGCAGTGTTCCAAAAACTTTTGTTGAGGCAGCGATGGTTTTGGGGTGTACCAAGAATAAAGACTTACTCAAATCAGTCGGACTTCCATCATCTTATCCAGATATAGCTGTTGGACTAAGAGTTGCAATGGGAATTGGTTGGATGTGTCTTGTTGCAGCAGAACTTTTTGGGGTAAGCAAAGAGGGCCTTGGGTATAAGATCTGGTGGTATTACTATCTTCACAGGATGGATAATGTTCTTTCGTATATGATAGCCTTAGGCTTGATAGGGCTAGGAATAAACTGGGTTTTTAGGTATATTGTAGAGAAAAAGCTTCTCAGGTGGATGGAGGGGACTGTATATTAATTTCTTCCATAAGTTCGTCCAAAATTTCTTTTCTTAACATCACAAATTCTAGATTGGTCCTCTTTCTTCTTCTGGAAAGAGCTATTTTAAATTCCTTTTTTATCTTTGCAGGTCTTTTGGTTAGAACAAGAACTCTGTCCCCAAGGTAAACTGCCTCATCTACATTGTGTGTGACAAATATAATTGTTTTTTTTGTTTCGATCCAGATTCTTAATAGCTCATCTTGAAGAATATTTCTAGTCTGAGCGTCAAGGGCTCCAAATGGCTCATCCATAAGTAAAACATCAGGGTCATTAACTAACGCTCTTGCAATGGCAACTCTTTGTTTCATTCCTCCAGAAAGCTGATGAGGGTAACTATCTTCATATCCTTCCAATCCCACCATGGAAATAAATTTCTTGGATAGCTTTTCCTTCTCTTCAGGAGGTAAGCCCTTGTATTCAAGACCAAATTCAACATTTTTCTTGACAGTTCTCCATGGAAATAGTGCAAACTCCTGAAACACCATTCCTTTTTTTGATGATGTGGATTCAACTTTTCCCCCGTCAATCAGTACTTCACCTGAATCTGCTTGTTGAAGGCCAGCTATAATCCTCAAAATCGTTGTTTTGCCACAACCGGAAGATCCAACTATGCAAAGAAATTCGCCGTCATTAACTTTAAAACTAACATTGTCAACTACAGGTAGAGGTTTCCCATCTTCAGATTTAGAAAAACTCTTGGAAATGCTATTTACCTCAACCTTTATCTTTTCCATGACTAACTTCGGGTAAAACTACTTTTAAATTTTGTCATGATTCAATTTATAAGGAAAAAGACTATCCTACCTATATGAAAATAATTGGGGTGTATGGCTTTAGGAAATCGGGAAAGACAACAGTCGTAACTTCAATTATCAATGCCCTAGTCAAAGAAGGGTATTCTGTTTCATCTGCCAAAAGCATCCACATTGATAACTTCTCTTTGGAAACTGAAGGCACCGACACATTCAAACATCACGCTTCCGGCGCAGAAAGAGTCGGTTTAGTATATCCTAAAGGTAAGGCAATCTTGTATTATGATCTAGAGACTGAAGATTTCTTAAATAATTTTGAATCTGATTATCTTATCCTTGAGGGATTTAGGGGTTATAAGTGTCCAAAAATCCTCTGCGCAAGGGATGAAGATGACATATCAAAAGATCTGAGGGAAGAAGTTTTCTGCATATCAGGTTTAATCTCAAATAAAATTCATGAGTATAAAGGTATCCCCGTAATTGATCATAAACAAATAGATAAAATTATAGAAATAATAGAGAAGTTATAGATTTTTGATACACTTTTCAAGCGCTTCTTTTGTTTTGAGATACTCAGATAGGATCTTTTCACCAAATGAAGTCAACTCTGAATGGCCCCCTCCTTTACCCCCTCTTGTTCTAGAAATAATCTCCTGACCAGAGCTCTTTTCAATTGCCCTTATTTTTCTCCATGCATGAGCATAAGATATATTGCAAAATATTGCGGCTTCTGAAATAGATTTCAGCTCCTTAATCTTAAGCAAAAGATCAGCAGTTCCCTTTCCTAAAATATACTTTTTATCCTTGTCTTCGAGCCACATTTTGAAGTTAGGTACATGTTCCATAGTATCAATCACATGAAGATTATATATGCCACAATCATGAAAATTATTAAGACTATTGCTAGTATTATACCGTCTCTGTTGCTGAGTCTTGCCTTTGGAACTCCATCAATATCCTTATCAATTTCTTCTTCCATATAATTACCATTTTTACTTGGAATTAAAAGTATATAAATCAAATGGCTATTAAAATGGAATTAGTATTTATTGTAAATGAATTTTACAATGTACAAAAAAGGCGTATCAAGAACAGCTATGATCCATTTTACGATATACTGCCCTATAACTAATGACAATAGAATATCCATGGGGGTAGTTCCATAAAATGCGATTGTGATGAAAATAACTGTGTCTACAAGCTGGCTTATCATAGTTCCTGCATTATTCCTAAGCCATAGATGCTTTGGGTACTTATCCTTAAAAAGCATGAAGATCTTTACATCAAGATTTTGTGAAACAATGTATGCTATCATGGAGCCAAGGACAATTCTTGGGACTATCCCAAATATAGACTCAAAAGCGGTCTGGCCCTGCCAAAATGGGGCCGCCTGCCATTGAACTGCAATCCATACTGAAATAACAAGTACTATGTTTGATAAAAATCCGATAAAGACCGCTTTGATTGCTTCCTTCTCAGAATATAATTCTGAAAGAAAATCAGTCAGCAAAAATGTAGTTGAATAAACTAAGACTGCCGCAGGGACTGTAAAGGGTCCAAAAACTACTATTTTGGATGCAATGATGTTAGCAACTACTGTAAAGCATGCAAACATCCCTATAATATATTCCACCCCATATCTTTTGGCAATAACTGCAGAAATTGATCCGATTACCAATGTTAAAAGAATCCAGACTATGACTTCAATCATGCAACAATACCCCTTCTATTTTTTTGTCATTGGTTTATTTTGGATAATTTTTCGCATTGGTAGTTTTATTAAGGAACCCATAAGGAAGTAAGAATGGCACACTCTTTGTGTAATCGACGTATCGCTCCCCAAACAAAGAAATCATAGCTTTTTCTTCTTCTTTGGACATGTAGACAACAAAAATTGTAATTAAGATTGCAAATTCAAGGTATAGTAAGTAAGGGCTTGCGATGATGAATCCCCACACAGCCAATAGCCATGAAAAATACAGAGGGTGCCTACAAATAGAGTATGCACCGTCATAGAAGAATACCTTTGGAGTGTCCAGTATTCCAAAATATTGGGGCAGCCTGTCAGCTTTAGATATTTGAAGTGTTACATAAGAAGATATCCACATCGCTAGTAGGGGTGGAACAATTCCGATTAGACCTTTTATGGGGGTAAATAGCTCAGGTGTTGTTTTCCTATATAAAAAAACAAAATACAAAGTAAGGCTTAGAAATAGGAGTGAAACAGGTATTCTTATTAGAGTATATGAGGAAAGACTTAAACTAAATTTTGAGGTAAATGCTTTCTTAAATGAATCTTTCGAAGTAGTCAAATGCCATATACTAAAAATCAGAAAAACGAATAATACTAGTAAATATTCAAACATAAAATCACATAGGGATTTAATTCAATTAAATTAAAAAGGTTTCTTAAAAATTAAAGAAAAAATTAAAAATTAAATTATTTTATTTTGGTATTGCGCCAAAGAACTTGGTGTACCATGCTTCATACAAGACATAGTAGAGTATCAAGGATACAAATAGTCCTATGAACCATGTCCACATTCCAGCTGCTGGAACTAAGAGCGGTAATCCCATGGAAACTACTATTCCTAAGAATAGAGAAACTGAGCCGACCATGTTAACTCCGTGAATCTTTGCGTATCCAAGATATATCGAACCTAAGACACCAAGTATTAATACTGCTGTTGTAATCCATGAAGGCCATCCTGTTCCAAGGATTAATCCCTTAGTTGAGAAGTACATAATCAAAGCTGCGCAGATTACCAATAGGACAGTCATTACTGGATTTGCAGTCTTCTTGAAATCATAGTATCCGTCTTTTTTGTATATGTCATCTAGCTTAATTGTTTGCTTTCTGACAAGCCAGAAGTCTGCTATAACAACTCCTGCAACTGGTCCAAGGAATGCTCCATATCCTAGTAACCATGTCCAAATATATGCGTTTGGATCTGCCAAGAATCTCCAAGGCTGCATTAGTATACCTATCAAGCTTATGATAATGGTTGTAACTTCCCAGTTTAGTTTCTTTGGATAAACATGCATTACATCATTAATTGGGGCAACCATGTTTGCTGCGATGTTTGTTGTAAGTGTTGCCAATATGACGAATATTAGTCCTACGTAAATAAAGAATGTACTACCTGTTGCAATCATCAAAGCTACAGGATCCCATATAGCGCTGCCAAAAATAACAACTGATGCTGATGTAACTGCTACCCCTATGAAGGAGTATAAGGTCATTGTTGTAGGCATTCCAACTGTCTGGCCTATATACTGAACTTTCTGGTTCTTGGCGAACCTAGTCAAGTCCGATATGTTAATAGCCAAAGTTGCCCAGTATGCCACCATTGCTGTTAAGAATGCTGGCCATATTGCCCAAGACGCTGTTGTTGGCTGATTTAATATTGGCCCCCATCCACCTGCTCCTTTGTACCCCCACCAGAGTAAACCTATTCCAATAAGAAGTAATATTGGTGCAGAAAGGTCGTTTAACCACTTTACACCAGGTGCAGATTTTCCAGGTGACGAGTAGTAACAAATTGCAACGGTCATAACCCATGATATCATGAAGGATATGACTGTGTGCGCTGGTAGATTAAAGAATCCCACACTACCTGCCATTGCTCCGTATCCTGGGCTCAATTCAACTAGTATACCATCAACTGCAAAGGCCATAACCATTGTCTGGATCCCAAACCATCCAATGGCTACAACTGCCCTTAGCAAAGCGGGTATATTGGCCCCGTAAATACCAAATGCGCTTCTCAAGAAAACAGGAAACGGTATACCGTACTTTGCTCCGGCGAAGGAGTTTAGAACCATTGGAATCAATACAATAATTTGACCTAAAGCTATGGTACCGACAACGATTGCCCAGTTGAATCCAGCGTCAACCATACTCGCACCCAACATCCATGTTGGAACACATACGGACATTCCTACCCATATAGCAATGTACTCGTAGTATCCCCATGTCCTTTTAGCAAAAGGCACAGGTGCCAAGTCTTTGTTGTAAAACTGAGAATCAGGCATTACTTCAGTAAGCTCGAACCTACCGTCCATTTCTTTAACAATAGACTTTGCCATCTTTTTTACCTCCATTTTTTGCCGAACTTATTGTCGACGTATTAATATGTATTCTGATATTTAAAAATGTTTTGGTAGATTATTAGCATTAAATAAGATTTTATTGGATAAGTGGCTAATAATCTGGTCAATAATCGAAAAACTTTTCCAATTTTAATGAAAATGTATTTTTTAAAAAATATGTCGAATTGAAATTACTAAATATATTTGACTAAAATCCAGAAATATATATATAACGTTAAACATATCAATTATTGTGGCATCGACAATATTAATTAATCTGATTTTTACTGCAATAATATCCGTAATGGCTTACTTAAAATATCTAAGCGCTAAAAAAGATATTTACAAATACTTTGCAATTGGTTTTGCACTTTTTTCAATTCCATTTATTATGAGTGTGCTGAGAATTTCGTTTTATGGAAGAAGTGAAGTTGATCTGATAATCAACATCATAGGATACATTGCCATTATTTATGGATTAATGGACAGATAATTTTTATGAAAAAAAAATTTGGTAGCGGGGAGTGGATTTGAACCACTGGCCTGCGGGTTATGAGCCCGCCGGGCACTCCTAGCTGCCCTACCCCGCTAGAATAAACATAAGCGGACCCGGAGGGATTCGAACCCTCGATCTACGGCTTAGAAGGCCGTCGCCTTATCCGCTGGGCTACGGGTCCCGATGCCTTAGATTATAGTGTAATCTTTGTTGGCAACTTATAAATGTTTCTCTCAAAAATAAAGTTTAAAATTAATGAAGATTAAAGATAATGCTCATTTTTTTACCATTTATAGAAATTTAAAAAGGATAATCTCTTGAATATTATAAAAATAAATTAATAAGAAAGGCATATAAATTTCAAGGTCAAAAGAATAAATATGTATCGGCCCCCTTATGTTGCCGGGAGTTTTTATCCAGGAGATAAATCAGCACTCAAAAAAATGATTGAAAAGTTTATGGAAGAAGCAAAGAAAGATATTGATTTTATCGATGAAGGAAAATATGCCGGAGTGTTGTGTCCTCATGCAGGGTATGTTTTTTCTGGCAAAACTCAGGCACACTCTTATTATTATTTGTCAAATTCTCCCCCAGAAACTTTTGTTATCCTTGGGCCAAATCATACCGGTTTAGGCCTTCCTGTGGCACTGATGGATAAAGGGTCGTGGGGAACACCTTTCGGGGAAATAAAAATAAATGAAGAGCTCGCCTCAAAAATAGTTGAAAACTCAGGATTCATTGGAGTTGATTCTGCAGCCCATAAATATGAGCATTCAATAGAGGTCCAACTGCCATTTTTACAGTACATAAAAAAAGACATTACTTTTGTCCCGATATGTATGGGGATTCAGGATAAAGAAACGGCCCTTGATATAGGAAAGGCAATAGCTAAATCAACTAAAGAACCTTTAGGGGTAATCGCTTCAAGTGACCTTGTACACTATGGCAGTCGATTTGGGTATAGCCCAATTAGGGGTAGCAAAGAAGAGACTCTTTTGTGGATAAAGAACAATGATATGGAGATTCTTAAAATGGCAGAGAATTTTGATATAGACGGATTATATCAATTCATTGAAAGTAAGGAGTATACTACATGTGGCTATGGCCCACTTTCTGCTATGCTTTCATCTATGAAAGAGTTAGGTGCAAAAAAAGCAAGAATTTTAGATTATTCAAATTCATATGAAACGTCAGGAGATTATAGCACTGTCGTAGGTTATGGCTCGGTGGGGATAAGATGCTAGTATCTGCACCAGGTAAGATAATCCTCTTTGGGGAGCATTCCGTTGTTTACGGGAAAGGCGCAATAGCTTCGGCAATAGATTTACGCACATATACCGATGGAAAGCTATTGAATGAGAAAATAATCAAGATCCATGCAAATGATCTTAAAATACCTGGCCTCAGCATATCGTTTTCTGAAGAGGAAATTTTTTTAGGAACTGACTATGGCAAGGCTGGCTTTGTGGTATCCTATGTTAAGTCGGCTATAGAGCGGATATTCACTGAATATGGTTCAAGAAAAGGCTTTGAAATTTCCATAAAATCAGATATCCCTGTTGGTGCTGGACTTGGCTCATCTGCTGCCGTTGTTGTCCCGACATTAAAGCTTCTTTCAGAACTTCTTGAAATGAAACTTAAAAACGAGGAGATAGCAAGAATGGGAAAAGAAGTTGAGTTTGAAGTTCAGGGAAGCTCAAGTGGTATTGATCCTGCAGTTTCAGCTCTTGGTGGCGGAGTTTATTTTAAGAAAGGAAAGATTGAAAGATTCTCCGCACCGGATCTTCCACTGATAGTTGGATATACTGGAGAAAAGGGAAGCACAAAGATTCTTCTTGAGAAAGTAAAGGTGTTGAAGGAAGAGTATCCTGGAATCGTTAATGACATTATGGATGCCATGGGAGATATAGCAGAAAAGGGAAAAATGATATTGAGTGAAAATGGCGACCTAAAGGAACTGGGTGCTTTGATGAACATCAATAATGGTCTTCTTGAAGCTATTGGCGTTTCAACAAAAGAGTTATCAGAGCTTGTATTCGCATCAAGGATTTCTGGTGCACTTGGTGCAAAGATAACTGGGGCAGGGGGAGGTGGGTGCATGTATGCGCTCGCACCGAACAAACAGAGGGAAGTAGAAACTGCCATAAAGATTTCCGGTGGGATACCTATCAGAACTAAAACAACTGATGAAGGGGTCAGGATCGAGCATGAGTGAATACTTATCATACATAATTAATGACAGGGCACGTGATTATTCGATTAAGAAAACTTCAACTGATTTTATTTCTGTTGATGTGGCAAAAAAGTTGAGGTCAATCTATTCTGGTATGCCGGAGTATCAAAGGACGCCTATAGTACCTTTGGAAAAACTTTCAGAAAAAATTGGTGTTGGAAAGATATGGGTGAAGGATGAATCTCATAGGTTTGGCCTTAATTCCTTTAAGCCCCTTGGTAGCATCTATGCAATTTACAGAACATTGGAAGAGATGGCCGGCAGAAGTATTTCCATATCTGAGATATTTTCCCCATCTTTTAAGGAAAATGTAGGTGAATTGACTTTTTCGGCTGCAACAGATGGAAATCATGGCCTTGGCATTGCATGGGCTTCTATGAAGCTTGGACAGAAGGCCGTTATTTATTTACCAAAAGGAACAGTTCCCCAAAGAATTGAAGCGATAAGAAAGACCGGGGCAAAGGCTGTTGTAATAGATGGGAACTATGACGATGCTGTGGAGAAGATGGCAAGAGACGGTGAAAATGAAGGTTGGCATGTAATATCTGATACTGCATGGGAAGGCTATCAAGAGATACCAACATTGATTATGCAGGGGTATACAGTTCTTTTTGATGAAGCAATGGAGGAAATAAAAGAAAGTGGTGGCTGTATGCCAACTCATATAATTCTCCAAGCAGGTGTTGGCTCTTTTTCTGCTTCAGGCGTTGGTTATTTTAACTCAATCTATGGAAAGAAACGGCCAGTTTCAATAATTGTTGAGCCGGATAATGCGGCTTGTTTTTATGAGTCGATTGAAATAAATGATGGAAAGCCCCACAGAGCAAAAGGGAATCTATCGACTATCATGGCAGGATTATCATGCGGTGTTCCAAATCCAATAGCATGGAATATCCACCGTGACTATTCAGATATATTTGTTTCTTGCAAAGATGAGCTTTCTGCCCTATCAATGAGGGCATTGGGAAATCCTTTGAAAGGCGACAAAAGAGTCATTTCTGGCGAAAGCGGTGCGATTGGACTTGGCGTTCTAATGCACATCAAAAAGGATCTAGAAATTGGAAAGGATTCAGAAATTCTATTAGTTAGCACTGAAGGCAATACCGACCCGAAAGGTTATCTTGATGTGGTATGGGGGGGAAAACTCCCCTCAGAACTTCCTATATAGTCAGGATGATAATAACGCCGATTGCTATAAGTCCAATCCACCACATTTTCTCATGACGAAATATCTTTGTCCCATCAAGAGGCCCAAATGGTAAAAGGTTGAATACCCCGATAAAAGCACTGACATATGCAACTTGTGCTAACAAAGGTATGGATGTAAATCTATAAAGAGCAAGAGAAGAAACTGCAACTATCATATTTGCAAGAGGCCCTGAAAGAGATATCTTTGCATCCTTTTTCTCATCTGTCAATCCATATATGTAAACTGCCCCGGGCGCTGCAAACACTATCCCCATGGCAAATGACATTCCTAGAGCAAGTAAAAGCCCCATCTGCCAAAGATGGAACTGAGCAGGGTATCCGTATTTAATAGCAGTAAATTTGTGCGAGAGCTCATGGAGCAAAAAGGCCGCACCAACTATCACAAAATATTTTGGGAGGGATGAGATAAAAAATATCATTTTGTTGACACTGTTCAATGTAAATCCACCACCGCTGAATGCAAATCCAAATGCAATGGACAACGCTGACCATGCGACTACAATCTCAATAACTTCTTTTTTAGTAAAATTATACATCCACTTCACCTAAGTATCTTTTTATCCCAGAAACATGCCCTGCTCCCACGATAGCTAAAATCTTTTCCTTCTGTATTCTTTTTAAGTTTTCTGCCATGACCCTGTCACGCTCATCCACAAGCACTTCATATATGAAAGGGTATCTCCCCTTGATCTCATCGATTAGCTCTACGGGATTTTCATAAACATAATCAATTGAGTACTCTTTGTCAGGTAAAATTGCATCTTTTAAAATCATGATCTTTTCTTTGAATCCAACTTTTTCTAAGAGCTTCTGTATAGTTATCCTAAGGTCCCTATCGATTAATGCCACGGGTATGCCTAAAGATCTAGCTTCTACGGCGGCCTCAATCATTTCCCTTCCTGCCATAATCCCCGTATCACTTGATATCTTCTTCTGAAGATAGGACATAAACAATAGCAAAAGTGCATTTTTGAAGCCAAAATCTTTCATCTCTCGAAGCGTTGGCTTTCTATCGTCATTATGCAAGAGCGCATCGAGCCTTGCAGGGTCAAGCTCGAGGGCAACTATATCCGGTTTTTCTTCTCTTATTGCTTCCCGGACTTCAATAACGCTCTTCTCATAGACATGCGCAGTACCAAGAATTATGTAATTAGTATCTCCTACTTTCAGAAATTCCTTCATTTACATCCTCTTTAGCATAAGTATTTCGGAGAATTTGAGTATATCTGTTTTTGATATGAACCCTATTAGCTTCCCATTTTCAAGGACTGGTGCCCTGCCAAGATTTTTTTCTGTGAGTTTGTTGTGAAGCTCAAATACTTCCATATTAGGTGACGCAATGATTATATCTTTCATCATGACATCTTGGACTTTAGTATCGATCCATTTAATCCTTGGAACTGAGAGAAGCTCATTTATAGTTATGATACCTAAAAGATTACCATCAAAAACAACAGGGTAGCCTTTGTACCTTTTTTCAATCAAGAGTTTTTCAAACTCTTCTAGCGTGTCGTTTGGTGAAACTGTAACTACATCTTTTACCATTAGATCTTTTACCTTTATCCCTTTGAGCGCTGATGACATCTGGGTTGACTGGTATTCCCCCATACCCCCAATGTATATGAAAAAGGCGATTATGATAAGCCAAGGATTATAAAAAACGCCGACAAATGCAAAGACTATTGCAAGACCTTGGCCTATCCTAACAGAAATCTCTGTTGCCTTGAGATAGTCCATCCTTGAAGAAAGAAAGGCCCTTAGGACTCTGCCTCCGTCCATGGGGA
>JBDKUY010000024.1:0-13340 GCA_039679445.1 Methanofastidiosum sp.
GGCTTTCTATGGATAGACTAACCATGCCAAGAAAAGTCGAAGCTATAATGAACGGCCCGCTTAATCTAAGCGAGGAAGTTGTACAGATATATGAGCGAAAAGTCACAGCATATGGAAACAGTGCAAAAGTTGATGCCCAAAAAAAATACATAGGCTATCGAGCCTATGTGATTATTGTAAAAGACTGAGCCTGCACACTGTTTGGAGCAGAGCAGAAGGAATTGTGTCCCACAGCCAAAAATAAGGATAAATTTTAATAGTAGTTCTGTCTAGAATTGATAGAGTGATATAATGGGCAAAACATTAGAAAATCTGACCAAAGCTTTTATCGGAGAAAGCATGGCAAGAAACAGGTATACCATCTACTCAAAGATTGCCTTTAAGGAAGGGTACGATGAGATATCTGAGATCTTCCTCCTAACAGCCGACAATGAAAGAGAGCATGCCAAATGGCTCTTTAGAATGATTAACGATATAAAAAAGAAGGAAGGAAGCCCTACTGAGATAAAAGTAGAAGCAGAAGCACCACTAATTCTTAGTAATACAATTGAGAACATCAAGGGCGCAATAGCAGGTGAGCACTACGAGTATGCCAGTATGTATCCTGAATTTGCAGACACAGCAGAGAAAGAAGGATTCAAGGATGTCGCAACAAGACTTAGAGCAATTGCTGTAGCAGAAAAACATCATGAAGGAAGATACAAGAAACTCATAAAAGAACTTCAAGAGGGAACCTTTTTCAAAAAAAAGGAAAAAGTTGTCTGGGTATGCAGAAAGTGCGGATATATCCACGAAGGTACCGAGCCCCCAGAGGAATGCCCTTCCTGCAATCATGAAAAAGCTTACTTTGAAAGACAGTGTGAAGTATACTAAAATTTTTTATTTTTATTATTCTTTTTAATTATAAAATCAGATTATTACTCTATTTTTATTTATAGTAAATAGAATTATAACTATCAATAGCATACATTTTGATTATGAGTAAAATTGAAAAGGCGACATTTGCCGCTGGATGTTTCTGGGGAATAGAGTCAGCATTCTGTCAGATTGATGGAGTTATATCAACACAGGTAGGGTATTCTGGGGGGCATACTGAAAATCCCACATATGAAGAGGTATGCACAGATAAAACTGGTCATGCAGAATCTGTACTAATTGAATTCGACCCTGATATAGTCTCTTATGATAAGCTATTAGAATTATTCTGGAACATACATGACCCAACAACAATTAACAGACAAGGTCCTGATGTTGGAAGTCAGTATAGATCAATTGTGTTTTGTCACAACGAAGATCAGAAAAATAAAGCATTGGCCCTAAAAGAAAGACTTGAAAAATCCGGTAGATTCAACAGTAAAATAGTTACAGAAATTATTCCCGAAAGTAAATTCTACAAAGCAGAAGATTATCACCAGAAGTACTTCCACAAGCGCGGTATAGTAAGGTGCAAATCCAAATAATCAAACTAATGAAAGATACACATAGTAAACGATTGTATTCAAGACCGTTAGAGGTATACCAACTTTTGCAAATTCAAGGAAGGTAATAGTTTCGTTTGATTTCTTTTCTGCATTCTGTATAATAATGACTGTGCTCGCTGCCCCTAGAATAAATAGATTGCCCGCAATAGTACTGCCAGCAGCCAGCGCAACCATTTCTTTTGACGAAGCACCTGCTTCAAGGAGCATAGGAAGGTACAAAGCAACGAGAGGGACATTTGAAATAAACTGGCTTAATACGATGCTCACAATAAAGATCATCAAAAGATTTGTTATATTTATGTTCATATTGTCAATTATCCCTTGGATGAATCCGCTGTTCCATACGCTTTGCATTAGGATGAACATTGAAACAAAAAATATTAATGTCTTCCAGTCTACATTTTTTAGAATTTCATACTTTTGTTTTGCAAGAATTAGTATGGGCAAAGACGCAACTAGTGATATGTAAGTCAACCTAAAATCAATATTTATCCCTACTGTAACTATCGATATCTTTAATATTACCATTATTACAATGAGATAAAGAGAGGCTTTGGCTAATCGAGCAAGATCCTTATTTTTTATCGGCTCTTCCGAATGATTAAGTAAACCATTGTGAAAATTATCTTTATAGAAAAATCTTAGCACAAAAAATGCAATAGCAAGATTTAGTATTGTGGGAACTAAAAGAAATTTAAAAAACAAGATGAATGGATTTTTAATATTACCTTCTAGAGCTATGAGAAGGTTCTGGGGATTTCCAATGGGGCTCATCACACTTCCAATAGTAACTGCAAAGGCAAGTGTCAGCAGTAAAAGTTTTGGTGAAGTTTTATGTTTTCTGCTTAGGTGAAGAACTACAGGCGTTCCAAGTATTGCAAGGGTATCATTCATCAAAAATGCAGATGCAACACCTATGACGAAAAGTATAAGGATTATTAGCTCATCAGGTGTTTTTGCCCTCTTAAAAATCTTATATGACATATGGGATAGATATCCGCTTTCCTCAAGACCAACCCCTACTACAAACATCCCAAATAAGAAAAGTATCACATCTAGGTTAATCGACATTAAAGCATCAGTTGGGGATATCTGCCCTGTGAGTAGACACGCTAAAGCTCCAAATGTCATTACTTGCCATATCTCTAATTTGATTTTTCCTATTTGTCTTACAGCAATCAATGAAAATACTACTATGAGTATTGCAACTGAAATCACAGTGGTTCACTCTTGGGCCCAGTATATAAGTGTTCCTAGTTAGAGATACCCAAAAATACTAACCTTCTATTACCTATTGGGATTAATAATCAAAAGTAGTCCCGTCTGAGTGGATAGAAGACATCTATTGCATTTGTCTTCTTTATACCTTTCCGGAGTGTGCAATATATGGGGGTATAATGGCTGCTTCTCCTGATTTCAATATTTTTGTTTTATCGCCGACTCTTAATTCAAGCTTTCCTTCAAGTACGCTCAATACCTGCTCATTCTCATGAAAATGCTCGGGAAACGATGCGCCTTCTTCAATTGTCCAGTGGGCAAGTGTAATATTTTCGGAGTGTATAAATTTGGCTTTATATCCTGGATAAATTACTTTCTCCTCAATATCCTTCAAATTTCTAAACGGCATAATTCTTCTTCTAGTAATTAACCTTTTTAAGTTTTACAAATTTTTTTAGTCTAGCATAACATAGAAAAATGATAAATATCAGAAAAATAAAATTAAATTATGAATAGAGAAGACAGGGAAATAACCAATATCGAGGAAATTGAGAAAATAATCAATAATGCAAAAGTAATAAGAGTTGCAGTCTGTGAAAATAATAAGCCTTATATCATTCCATTAAACTTTGGTTATAAAGAAAAATGCATCTATATCCACTCTTCAAAAAAAGGGATGAAAATAGATATTTTAAAGAAAAATAATAATGTATCTTTTGAAGTTGATGGCGATCATGAGCTTGTTCTGTCGGATAAGGCATGCGGATTTTCGATGAAATATACTAGTGTTGTTGGATTTGGTAAAGCCTATTTGATTTCTGATTCAAAACAAAAAAAACAAACTTTAGATATAATTATGGCTCATTATTCTAAAGGTATTTTTGATTACTCTCAAGAGCAACTAGAAAAAATTTGTATAATTCGGATAGATATCGAATCAATGACTGGGAAAAAATCATAACATTTATATATTAAATTTAATACGATAACTTGCGGGCCCATGGTCTAGTTGGTCATGACGTCGCCTTTACACGGCGGAGGTCCTGAGTTCGAATCTCAGTGGGCCCACTACTTTTGGATAATTTTTTAAATTAAGTATATTATGTTTTTTGATGGATATGGGCGTTTTAGAAATTATTTCAAATTTAGTTGGGATTTTAGATTCTATAATCTGGGGCCCCATGATGTTGGTATTATTGGTCGGAACGGGTATATACCTTACCGTCATTTTGAGAGGTATACAGTTTAGACGGCTTTTATTGTCTATGAAAAATCTGCTTGAAAGCGCATTCAAGAGGGAGGACATCCAAGGAGATATCCCATCCTTCCAAGCACTAACAACAGCCCTTTCAGCGACAATTGGAACTGGTAACATTGCAGGTGTTGCCACCGCTATTGTCATGGGTGGTCCAGGGGCACTTTTCTGGATGTGGATAACATCTATTGTAGGTATGGCTACTAAGTTCTCTGAAGTTGTTTTAGGGGTAAAATACAGGGAGAAAAATCCAGATGGTGAATTTTCTGGCGGGCCTATGTATTATATTCAGAAAGGGTTTAAAGAAAGATATAATATTGACGCAAAAGTATTGGCAATTCTATTCTCTGTTTTTGGGGTCATAGCATCGTTTGGTATAGGTAGTATGGCACAGGCAAACTCTGTTATTTTAGCCATAATTTCTAATGTAGGCAAAGGTAGTGCAATCTCGATACCTATCTTTGGTGAGGTATTTACGGTCTCGGCAATTCTTGGGATAGTTTTAGTAATCCTTACTTCTCTTGTTATATTTGGGGGTATCAGAAGGATAGGAGAGGTCACATCATACCTCGTGCCTTTCATGAGTATATTGTATATAATAACAGCATCAGTGATTATCTTGATCCATTATGATAGAATCCCATATGCGTTTGCATCTGTTGTTGGATATGCATTTTCTCCGACAGCATTTACTGGGGGAGTTGCTGGATTTGCAGTTTCTAGAGCAGTTAGATTTGGAATAGCAAGAGGAGTATTTTCAAACGAGGCAGGATTGGGAAGTGCACCAATAGCACATGCTGCAGCAAAAACTCTGCATCCCGTAAGGCAAGGAACACTAGCCATAGTCGAAGTATTTATTGATACAATAGTCCTGTGTTCAATGACTGGATTTGTTATACTTGAAAGTAATCTTGATATATGGGGTGGAAATCTTACTTCATCAGCCTTGACAAGTGCAGCATTTGCCCAGACCCTTGGTATATTTGGGACAGTAGTAATAGTACTATGCTCTATATTATTCGGATATTCAACTATCCTTGGGTGGTCTTACTATGGTGAAAAATGCTTTGAATATCTTTTCGGGGTTAAGAAAAAAATATCTGTATAAGATGGTCTTCTTATTCACTGTATTTTTTGGATCTGTTACCTATGTCGATATAGTATGGAACATATCCGATATGTTTAACGGTCTCATGGCAATTCCTAACTTAATCGCTTTAGTTGCATTGGGCGGAATTGTAGTTGACGAAGTAAAAAAGTATTTTAAAAAATAGAGGCGATTATGGGCGTTGATTTATTAAAAAAAAGGAAAACTGTAAGAAAATTCAAGGATATAAAAATTGAAAAAGAAGATATGATGTCCTTAATTGAAGCGGCCATACAAGCGCCATCAGCCCACAATTTTCAACAATGGGAGTTCATACTAATTGATTCTAATGAAGTAAAAGAAAAGTTATCATCTAAGATGGCTTCAACTTGGGTAAATAATCTAGAAAAAGACGGTAAATCGCTATATGAAATCCAAGAAAGAGTTAATCTGTCAAAGGAGCGAATAAACAAAGCCCCGTTTATTATAATTCCATGTTTTGATACCTCAAAGGTAGAAAAGTACGGTGATGAAAGAGACAATGCAGAATTTATCATGGGTGTACAGAGCGTGGCATTAGCTTCAGAGAATATTTTACTTAGAGCTACAGAAAAAGGATTTGGGGTATTATGGCTTTGTGCGCCTCTTTTTTGCCCTGAAGATGTGAGTGAAGTCCTTGGAATCCCAAACCATATTTTGCCTCAGGAGATTCTAATAATTGGCGTACCAGAAGAAGATCCGATAAAGCCAAAAAGAAGAGATCTAAACAATGTAATACATCACAACAAGTGGTAACATGATAACAGTCCTTTCAGGTGGTGGCGGAGGGGCCAAGTTTGTCGACGGACTTTCTAGCTTGGCTAATGATATTTCAGTTATTGCAAACACTGGTGATGATATTGAGATTTATGGCCTGCATGTATCGCCTGACGTAGATACTATCATGTACACTCTTTCTGGAGAAATCGATGTTAAAAAAGGATGGGGCATAAAGAATGACACATTTGTCTGTCAGAAATATCTCAAATCATTGGGGTATGAGGACTGGATAAGCCTTGGAGATAAAGACTTAGCAGTTCATATTAAGAGAGCTGAACTTCTTAAAGCAGGTAAAACTTTGACCGAAGTAACATCTGAACTTTGCAAAAGATTTGGAGTAAAAATCCCGTTAATCCCAATGACAGATGATTATTTCCAAACACACATTGAGTTAGACAACAAGACAATTCATTTTGAAGAGTATTATATCAAAAGGCCAGAAGGCAAGATAAAAAATATTATTTACAAAGGCAAAGAAAAAGCAAAACCATCTGAAGAGTTTCTCAATGCACTTGATATTTCAGATTGGGTAATCTTCCCTCCTTCTAATCCTTTGGTGAGCATAGGTACAATTTTGTCTTTGAAAGGTATAAAAAAGACTCTAAGAGAAAAAAAAGTGATAGGCGTATCTCCTCTAATTCAAGGAAAGGCAATCAAGGGCCCTCTAGTTGAGCTCATGAAATCCTTAGATTATGAGGTAAATTCTTTTGGGGTGGCAAAGTACTATGAGGGGATATTGGATATATTTATAATCGATACTATTGAATCAGATTTAGTAGAAAGAATTAGGGGGGAACTTGGCATGGAAGTATTTACTACTGACACCTTGATGAAAACAAGAAAAGATAGAGCAAGGCTTTCTAAGTTCGTCCTGGATAGGATGGATTAAATGGCCTTACCGGTACTTCTCCCTTTAAAATATGTCAATTTTTCTAAATCTAGGCTTAATGAGATTTTAGGTCAGAATAAAAAACATCTTGTCATCGCACTTTTAGAAGATATGATCGCCTTACTCCAAAAGTTTCCAGAAATTGAGATATATCTTCTTACAAAAAAAGAAAATCTGGATATTATCCCAAAGGAGCTAGGAGTCAGATTCATCTTCGAAGATGAAAAAGATCTGAATAGGGCTTTGGAAAAGGGTGTGAGTTTCATAAAAGGTAAGGAGAAAAAAGTCCTAATATTACCATTGGATTTGCCTTTCATTAATGAAGAGGACATTAAAAAGCTTATTATTATCGCTAAAGATGAAGGTGGCGCTATTTATCCTTCATCTAGAGATGGCACTTCGGCGATAATACTGCCTCTAGATCGGAAATTTAAACTACAATTTGGGGAAAGAAGTTTTCAAAAACATCTGTCTGAATTTGAGAAAAAGAAGATTCCCTTCCAAATCCATTATTCGGAATCTTTGTATTATGATCTAGACACCCCTGAAGATGTCATGAGGGTATTGGATATAAAGAAGGATAGTAAGGCATATTCTTTATTAAAAGATATCACCCCTCCCGATTATAATTATGATAACTTAGTCGACAAGTAATCTATTTTATCCAAAATATTTTGGTGGACCGAAAGATTTATAAATTAGGTCGACCGAAACTATTTACTGATGTAATGCCAAAACAGGATGTAGAAGAATATTTGGAAGCTATACTTGACATAGTTACAGAGAAAGAGGTAGCTAAGACAACAGATATTGCTCAAGTTTTAGATGTTTCACCATCAAGTGTAACAGAGGTAATCCAAAGGCTTAATAAAAATGATTTTATTTTTTATGAACCTTACAAAGGCGCTAAATTAACAGAAAAGGGATTGAAAATAGCCAACAAAATAAAAAGAAAACACAGGCTCGTCGAAATATTTCTTTCTGATTATTTGTGCATCAATCTAGATAATGTTCATGCTGAAGCATGCAGAATGGAGCACTGCGTTTCAGATGAAGTTACTGACGCTTTGTGCAAAATGATGGGTGGACCATCAAAATGTCCATGTGGCAAAGATATACCGAAATGCGATCCTGATAAGGATTGCGATATTTGTAAGAGGAGATAAAACAATGAGCATGACAATAGCACTAGTAGGAAGCCCGAATGTGGGTAAAAGTGTAATATTCTCTCATCTTACTGGTAAGTATGTAACAGTGTCAAATTATCCTGGAACAACAGTTGAGTTGTCAAGAGGGAAAGGGCTATTAGGAATTAAAAAAGTAGACATATTAGACACCCCTGGTTCAAATAGCCTCATCCCAATGTCTGAAGACGAGGAAGTAACTAGAAATGTATTGATTTCTGGAGAGATTGATTATGTGGTCCAAGTAGCAGATGAAAAGAATCTGCAGAGGGCTTTAATGATTTCTTCAGAACTTTCTGAATTTGGATTGCCTTTCACCCTTGTTTTGAACATGGCTGACGAAGCCAGAAGGAAAGGAGTAATAATTGATATTGATAAACTTTCTAAAATACTTGGGGTGCCTGTCGTCGAGACTGTTGCTGTTGAGGGCAAGGGTATCGCCAAAATGAAAAAATTAATACCTACTTCCTCAAAATCTTATGTTAAAGTAAACTATGGAAAGCTCGAAAGCTCTGTTGAAAAATTAACAAAAATACTTGGAAGTAGGGGAAAAGCCATAATGGCTTTGTCAGACGAATCTTTTGCCGAAAGGATCTTAAAAGATAAGAAAAAAATTGAAGAGGTAAAAGAAATAATTAGAAAAGAGAAAGAATCTATTTCAGTGCCTCTATTTTATTATATACGGGAAAAGAGGCGGGAAGAGACACTCCACATTCTAAGAAAAGTCAAAAATGAAGAGAAGATTCTTAAAACACAATTATCTGAAAAACTCAGCAATCTTACTTTAAATCCAGTTACAGGTATACCAATATTCCTTGGAATAGTATTGTTACTTTATCAGTTTGTTGGGTATCTTGGAGCCCAGATAATGGTTGAGTTCTTGGAAGAAAAAGTCTTTGGCCAGATATTGAATCCCATTTTGATTAGTTTCTTTGATAATTATGTCTCCAATGATTTTATATCTAGAATGTTTATAGGAGAGTTTGGAATAATCACAATGGCACTGACATATGCCATAGCAATTATATTACCAATTGTTTTGACATTTTTCATTGCTTTTGGGCTTCTAGAAGATTCAGGCTATTTCCCAAGACTTGCAGTAATGGGCAATAAACCTTTGAAGTTTTTAGGATTAAACGGTAAGGCAATACTCCCACTTATATTGGGATGTGGTTGTGTTACTATGGCTACAATAACAGTAAGAACTTTAGATTCAAAGAAAGAGAGGATAATTGCAACACTTCTGTTGGCCCTTGGGGTTCCATGCTCTGCTCAGATAGCTGTAGTTTTTGCGATGGCTTCAGCACTTTCTTTCAAGGCATTACTATTCATTTTTTCAGTAGTTTTATTTCAGTTAATCTTTATTGGTTTATTGTCTTCCAAGATAATCAAAGGCCAGTCATCTGATTTCATAATGGAATTGCCACCACTGAGAATTCCTAAATTTTCAAATATCCTCTATAAGACTTTAATGAGGTTAGAATGGTATGTTAAAGAAGTAATACCTATATTTATACTGGGAACACTAGTCCTGTTCTTCTTCAATGAATTTAAAATACTCGAGATAATTGAGAGACTATTCTCGCCTGTTGTTGTCAGTTTTCTAGAACTCCCGAAAGAGGCTGCCAGAGCATTTCTGATGGGATTCTTTAGAAGAGATTATGGGGCGGCAGGATTATTTCAATTACAGGATATTGGATTAATGTCAAACGTGCAGACAGTTGTAAGTCTAATAGTCATAACACTCTTTGTTCCCTGCATTGCAAATTTTTTCGTTATAGTCAAGGAGAGAGGAGCAAAGATCGCCACAATGATATTTCTCTTTGTTTTAATATACGCTATACTAATTGGAGGAGTTACAAATATATTTCTTAAATACACTGGAATAATGTTTTAGAGGGATTTAATGATAGAAGAGATAATTGAAGAGTCACTTGAATACATCTGGACTATGAGAGAACAAAATGATGAAAAAGTTGAAAATTTTGTCAAAGGGATTTATTTAAGGTGTAATTTTTCTCAAATTGTAGGGGATTTATCTCCTGAAGCTGTTTTGGAAGCTTTGAAAAATGAAGGATATATTGAGATTCACGATAACAAGATTAAGTTCCTAAAGAAGGGTGAAGAGATAGGTAAGAAAATAATAAGGAGACATAGGCTTACAGAGAGACTTCTGAAGGACATACTACAGATGACAATTGATGAGATAGAGGAACCCGCATGCAGACTTGAACATACAATCACTGAGGGTTTGGAAGATTCTATCTGCACACTTCTAGGGCATCCCAGTGTATGCCCGCATGGATTAGGGATCCCTCCTGGTAACTGCTGCAAGGATGTATCAAAAACATTAGAGCCAATAATAGTCTCACTTAGCGATATGGAAGCTGGAGGCGAAGGCAATATAATGTATCTTGTAACTAAAAGTCATCCACGGCTCCAGAGACTTTCAACTTTGGGATTAAGTCCGGGTTCTAAGATAAAAATTAGTCAAACCTTCCCAACATTTGTAGTACAGGTAGATGAAACGCAAATAGCATTGGAAAAAAGCATTGCAAAGGACATCTTTGTACGAAAGACAAATGGGCACACACATCACAGGCATAGACACAGAAGAGGTTTATTCTAAGAAATTTTGATTTTGTTATAACCTTTAGGCTAACTTAACCTTAATCTTTAAATAGTATAAACACCATTTAAATATGTATATTGGATTTCATCTTTTTGGTTAATCTTAATGTGGATATTATTAATATTTGCATTTCATAAGACAAGAGATGCATATTCGTGAAAATAAGGAGTTGATGGAGGTATAAAATATGGCAAAAAAACCAACTATAACAATGGCTGAAAGACATAAGATGATAATGGATTTAAGAGCACGATTCACAGAAACATTTATTGTAGATTTAAAAAAGGAACATCCAGATTGGTCTGATGCTAAAATAAGGGGCGTAGCTGAAAATATGGCCCAAAAGCATGTTTCTCAAAATACGCAATGGAATGTGGACGTAGTTGGAAAAACACAACCAAATAGGACATTTGAAAAGATTGGGGTAGTTATACCTGGAAAAGATAAAGTGGTATATAAAGCAGGTAGAGGCGAAGAGACAATGGTCGAAAAAGAACTAACAGCGTCACAAAAAGTGGACTCAGCAACAAACAATGTCAAAGACTTTTTTTCTAATCTCTTAAAAAAGAAGAAATAAATCAGAAGACGCTTTATTTTTCTCTATTTTTTTCAAAATAGATTTCTTAAAATTTTCTTATTGTATTTCTATCAGCCTAAAACTTTATATAGTATAAATTATACTAGTATGTATTAGACTTAAAGGTGAATTAATATGACATTAGAAAGAAAAATAAGTAAATCTTTCAAAATGGACGAAGAAACCTGGATAAGGCATGCAAATCCTTGGAGTGGTTGGACAAGATTCTCAGGACTACCCCTATTGGCTCTCTCACTTTGGAGCAGAATATGGTTTGGATGGGCCTGCTTAATACCCGCCATAATTAGTTTGATATGGATTTATGTAAATCCAAGATTTTTCCCTAAACCAAAATCTACTAAGAACTGGATGTCTAGAGGAGTATTCGGTGAAAGGGTATGGCTCAATCGGGATAAAATACCTGTACCAGAACATCATAAGTCTGCACCTAATATATTGAGTGCAATTGGGGCATTGGGATTGCCAGTTGTGGCCTGGGGTATTTTTAGATTTGAGATATGGCCCCTCTTGATGGGGATATCTTTGGTGTATCTGGGGAAATTGTGGTTTATGGACAGGATGGTCTGGCTTTACGAAGAAATGAAGCATTTTCCCGAATATGGAAGATATGAGTACTAAAGGGTAATATATGGGAAAAGATTTAGAGTTAAACATTGGAGAAGGACTAGAGTTCCTAAAGCATACAAAACAGATAAACCTGTCTGAATTATTAATTCTCGGGCTTTTAAGCTATAAAGAACTTAACGGATATGAAATCTATAAGATATTTGAAAAGAAGTCGGAGATAACAGACCCTATCCTTAAGCTGAATAAAGCGACCATATATAATTCTTTAAGAAGTATGGAGAAACAGGGATTTGTAAAAGTAAAAGATAGAATTGAAGATACTAACAAACCCCCTAAATCGATATATGCCATCTCAGAGTTAGGGATAGAGCGCTTAAGAAAAATATTGATTAATAGTTCCGAAAATCCCGTTAATGCATATGTAAATATTTATGTTGATCTATTCTTCTATAAGGCATTTGACAAGAAAGAGATCAAAAGAATTATTCATCAAAAGATAAATCAAAATAACGCCTTGATCCAAATACTGGAAATGTATGTTAAAGCTTGGCCAACTAATATTGTGGGGATAACGTCTCAAAGCCAGATTGGCATATATGAAAATATAACTGAAACTCTAAACAAAATCTTGATTTTATTGGAAGATAAATCCGTGGAAGAAATCTTCAGTTTTAAAGAATTTAGTGAAAAAGAATTGTTTGAAAAATTAAGTCAATTCTATATCAAGAGGGAATAAAATATGAAATAACATTTTGCGAGGGCGATTGCTTATTTTGAGGAGTATATCCATGGCGAACTACATAAAATGAAAGTCATTTACACCGAGGATTCGGCAGTTCGATCCTGCCTAGGCCCATTGATAAGATATTTAAACTTAAAAATATCTTAATATACTATGAAATGGAAAATTGAGAATCTAAAAACAGCGACTATCACTTGGGCTATAACTATAATTTTATTGTTTATTGCTACAATTTATAATTATATAGCTAAACAGGAATTAGGGATTGTTGGAATTGTATTCTTTGCATCATTAGTTGTTTATTTTGCGACTTACATTATCTTCAGAAATAAAATGTAGAAACATGACAAAAAGTGTTTAATTAAAAAAGAACAATAATGTTATACTTGTTTACACCGAGGATTCCGAGGTTCAACTCCTCGTGGGACCATGTTTATAAATACTGGATAAAACATATCGTGTAAACAAATCAGTTATTTAAATGCAATAGATTCATTTAAAAAAAGTGTTTACCAAAATTTTTACCTTTCATATATGATTATTTATACCAATATTATTCCTAACAGGCTAATTGAATTTAAACTTACCAATCGTTTTTGGCGTATTTTCTTAACTAAAAGTACGTTCTTAATTGAACCTAAAAATGGTGGTTGCATATTCAAAGCATATAACTATTTTAGATTGGGGCCTATTTCCTCAAGTTCAGAAAAGATCAAAATTCAATTTGAAACTGTTAAAAAGCATATGAAAGAAGAGGGATTGAATCTTAAGGAGATAATGGAAGGATAGATTAATATAGTATAAGAAATAATAAATAGATTTAATAATAGCATCTAGAAAGCGAGTGCATGATAAAAAATATCCTTCT